>JAIVHP010000057.1 GCA_020201045.1 Flavobacteriales bacterium | reverse complement strand
ATCGTATCGGGAATGGTTCTGGCCGGCAGCCTGAATTGGGCGGATAAACGGGGAATCAGACCAAACAACATCTAAATAGTGTCTGTCTATAGAGTCCATTATCGGCGTTGCACTTGATTTAAAAACCCACAGCCGGTGGGCAGGCGTAACGCATCTATCGAACTTTCTGGACAGACTCTAAATATTGTCGTACTTGGTAACGAGTGTACACCAATCGTCTCCGGTATCGAGCACCCCCTGGTCGTAACAAAACCGGTACTCCTTGCCAGCTTTGGTTTTATAGGTGTTGGTGTAGAAATTGAAATTAAACCCTTTCATCTTCAAATCGTCCGTCTTTACACGGGTTTTACCATCTGGATTTAGGGCACACAAAACTTTTCGATTCTTTCGCAGAATAGAGTTTACCTTGCGGACATAAGAATCGTTGTACCCGTTTGCTTTGTTGTTATAGGAACTTCTGCAGTGGTCCGAGCAAAACTTTGCATCGGCACGGGCTGAAAACTTATCTCCGCATTCTTTGCATAATTTTTCCATCTTAGCAATTGGTTAGCAATGATGAAGATACAATTTTTCTGGATATACTTTTTGATCCAATCCATTTCAATTTAGCTAAATACCTATATTTGCCCGCAGAAAACGCTTAAGAAATGCTAGAAAAGAAGAATAAAGACTTAGAGCCAAACATCGGTGGACCCGTTACCCTCGCTGTAATAATCCTAGCCCTGGTCGTTCTATTGATCTGGATGGCATCCTGAATTCACCAGGTTATTTCTGCCTTACCCACTCTTCGCAAATATTCATTGGCTCTGGTAAAATGGCCGTTTCCAAAGAAACCGCGATGGGCCGATAGTGGGGATGGGTGTGGCGATTTGAGAACGAAATTTGATTCCGAATCGATAAAGCCGCCCTTTTTCTGCGCATAGCTTCCCCACAGCATATATACCACTCCCGTTTTTTTCTTGTTGAGCTCGCGGATGGCTGCATCGGTGAAGTTTTCCCAGCCCTTATTCTGATGCGAACCAGCTTGGTGCGCGCGCACTGTAAGGGTGGCATTGAGCAACAGAACTCCCTGGCTTGCCCAGGCTGATAAATCGCCCGATGCAGAAACTTCCTTGCCTGTGTCGTTGCGTATTTCCTTAAAGATATTTACCAGCGAAGGCGGCAAACGCACGCCATTGTTTACAGAAAAACACAATCCATTGGCCTGTCCCGGCCCGTGGTAAGGATCTTGCCCGAGAATAACCACTTTTACATCCTGAAAAGGTGTAGAATCAAAAGCGCGAAAAATATTTGAACCCGCCGGGTAAACCGTGTGGTTGACGTACTCTTCTTTGACAAATGGAATGAGTCGCTGAAAATAGGGTTTATCAAATTCTTCAGATAAAGTTGCTTTCCAACTTTCCTCCAGTTTTACATCCATGGGAATTTACATTAATTCCAGACGCACTTCGTTTCTAATCTTGCGCACGTAAGTATCTACCAACCAACTAAAATAGCTATCCGTTGCGCTGTGCAGGCAGTTGCAGTAAATCCGGCAACGATACTCAATTTCCTCCTGGAGGAGCTCTATCATATCGAGCGCATCGTAGTAATCGTCGGTATTCTTAAATATCTGCCGCGCGTGGTTATCGATACTCATATTGATGGCCTTTTTAGGTTTTTCGCCTTTCGCCATCAGGTCGTCGTAAATTTCCTTCATATCAAACTCGTCTTCGGGGTCGTGAACCGGAAAGGCGTCCATCACTTCCTGCGATCGCTGATACTGGTAGTCGAATAAAAGATTTTCATCTTTTTCGTTTATGCGCTCAAAATACTTCTCCGGAAAGCGGAAAATATCGGTCCAGTTGATGTAATCTTGCCAAAGGCCCAAACGCTGTACGTTGTTGCCCAGGTCGATAATGGTGAATTTTCTCTTGGTACGCGTTATTCTCGATCCGCGACCAATCATTTGATGATAGAGCGTGAGCGAGCGGGTTGCGCGATTTAGTACAATGGCTTCCACCGACGGTTCGTCAAAACCGGTGGTGAGAATTCCCACAGATGTTAAAATGGCATTGTGTGTTTCCTTAAACCACGTTAGCGTGTCTTCCCGATCTTTGGGGCTAAAGGTACTATCGAGGTGCTTTACCGGATAACCTGCATTTTTAAAAAGCTCATAAACCCGAATAGAAGTTGCTATACCGCTATTGAAAATTAACGTTTTCTTTCCTTTTGCTTTTTCTTCATACGCAGCCAAAAGACGATCTTGCATGGAATACAAGCTGTACAATCTATCCAGTGAACTTATGGTGTAATCACCGTCGGGGCCTACTTTTAACGAGCGCAAATTCACGTTGAAGGTAAAGGTAGTGGCTCCGCTCAGGTAACCATCATCAATTAAATCTTCAATGCTATGCCCTACGATCAGCGACTGGTAATTTTCGTTGAGGGGTAAACTTCGGTTTGAACTGAGCGGTGTTGCTGTTACGCCCAGCATATTTGCATTATCAAAGAACTTGAAGAGCTTTCTGAAGGAATTGTAATGTGCCTCGTCAATTATTACCAGGCCAATATTTCTCAGGTAGTTCTCATTTTCGTTCAGTCTGTTGTTTAAGGTCTCAACCATTGCCACATAGCAATCGTATTCCTCGCGATCGGGCAATTCCTTCACATCGCGGTTGATGATTTTATTCTTCACATCAATCTCGCTCAGGGCGTTTGACGTTTGCACGCTCAGCTCTACGCGGTGTGTTAAAATTAGAACCTTTTGCTTTCTGCGCGAGATGAATTGACGGGCTATCTCCGAAAAAATCACCGTTTTTCCACCACCCGTTGGCAACTGAAAGAGAATATTCGTTTTCCCTTCTGTTTCATCGAGCACTTCAAATATTCGAACAATTGCTTCTTCCTGATAAGGATAAAGCTCCTTAATTGGTTCTTCTGTAAAAATCTCCTGCTTGCTTCCCATAAAAACGGCACAAAGTTAGGGGAAATAGCTAGTAAAGTGAAAGGAAGTTTCCCATAGATTGCAAAGACAAAATTGTAACTTCATCTTTTCAGAAACTCAAAGGGTAATGAACGAAAGTAAAAAGGCATTCGAAGAATTGGTATCACTTAAATATCAAGTGTTTAACTCCATATTTCTCACACTTAACCTGGATGGAGTGCACAAAACGGGAATTTTGCTTCCCCTACTAAAGGAACACTGTGAAGACGGTTTTATGGAAAACCAAACCCCAAAAGAAATCATCGATTCCTTTTTTGAAGAACATCAGGATTTCAACTTACCGCCCACCCTACTCAATTTTACCCGGGCGCCGTTTTGGGTATTATCACCGATTTGGCTGAAGCTATTAAGCGCAATGACCTTACACAGATAAAACAGCTGCTCGCCCAGCTCGGGAAAACACCTTTCTTTAAAAAGGAAAAACCATCACCATTTGATGAAGCGGTGAGTTTGACCTGGTATCTCGAAAACATTTTTTACGAATCAATTCCTGCAATTTACCGAAGTGTTTACGATAAAATAGGCGAACGCGCTGCGGAAATATTTAAGAAAAACGCCTTAATACAGCTCGGATTTTGGCCCGGTGGCGATAGAGATGGAAACCCATTTGTGAGCGCCCAAACTACTACAGATGTTGCCAATCGCCTGCGCACTTCCATTATGAAATGCTACTACCGCGATATACGGATCCTCAAGCGAAAGATCACATTTCGGCATTCGGCCGATATATTAACTGAAATTGAGCGAAAGCTCTACCTGGCTTCGTTTGTTCGCCCCGACGATCCGCCGATGAAGGCCGGCTGGGTTCAAAATAGATTAGACGAGCTGAGGGAGAGTGTGGAAGAACACCACAACGGTTTATATCTGGAAGACCTGGATAAACTGCGCGACAAGTTCAAAATATTTGGCTTTCATTTTGGAAGCATTGATCTCCGACAAGACAGCAGGGTAATTAAGAGCGCTTTTGAATCGGTAGAGGCCTTAAAAGGTCTATCACAAAACGACGACTTCGAAGGTCTTTTGGCCACCAAAGAAGCCAAAGGCATCCCAAAAATTGAAGAACCCGTTCTCAAAGATGTTTTTGAGAGCATGGCGCTGATGCAGGACATCCAAAAAAACAACGGCTCCCTGGGTTGTTACCGGTATATCATCAGCAACTGCAGAAATGAGCTCGACGTGGCTCGCGTATTCGCAATCGCCAAATACACCGGACTGGGAAAACAGATGTACATCGACATCATTCCGCTGTTCGAAACCATCGACGATTTGGAAAGGGCTGCCGGGGTTATGGAAAAGCTCTACGAGAACACCACCTACAGCAAACACCTAACCGGCCGAAAGAAAAAACAAGTGGTGATGCTTGGATTCTCAGACGGAACAAAAGACGGGGGATACATTACCGCCAATTGGAGTATTTTTAAAGCCAAGGAGCGCATTACCGAAGTTTCCAGAAAGTTCGGCATTCGCGTGGTGTTCTTTGATGGGCGCGGTGGACCGCCGGCGAGAGGCGGTGGAAATACACATAAGTTTTACGCTTCGCTCGGGCCAGGTATCGAGAGTTCTCAAATTCAAATTACCATTCAGGGCCAAACCATCAGTTCAAATTTTGGCACCTACCAGTCTTCGCGCTTTAATCTGGAGCAATTACTTACAGCAGGCCTTCACAACACGGTATTTCAAGACGATGATAAGATTCTCACCAAAGAAGAGCGCAACTTGCTGGAAGAGCTTTCTGAACACAGCTACAAAACCTATCAGGATTTTAAATCGCACCCCAGATTTGTACCCTATCTGGAAGAAATGAGTACCCTGAAATACTACGGGGAAACCAACATCGGTAGCAGGCCATCAAAAAGGGGCAAGTCGAGCAAATTAAAATTCGAAGACCTTCGCGCCATTCCATTTGTGGGTGCCTGGAGTCAGCTCAAGCAGAATGTGCCTGGATTCTATGGATTTGGAACAGCCATGGAGATGATGGACAAAAAAGGCAAATTGAATGATGTGAAAAACCTGTATAAGCACTCGCTATTTTTCAGGACACTCGTAGAAAATTCCATGCAATCTCTTTCTAAAAGCTATTTTGACCTTACGAAATACATGTCGAAAGATCCCGAATACGGAGCGTTTTGGAAAATGATTTACGAGGAGTCGGTGCGCGCCAGGGATTACCTTCTCAAAGTATCGGGCCAACAGCAATTGCTTGAAACCAACCCGAGCATAAAGATGAGCATTTCACTTCGCGAAAACATCGTACTACCACTTCTCACCATTCAGCAATACGCCTTAATTCGTATTAAAGAACTGGAAAAGGCGGGGAAAGGGAAATCAGCTCTGGCAGATACGCTTCGGAAATTGGTTGTGCGCTCCCTTTACGGAAACATCAACGCGAGCAGAAATAGCGCTTAGGCCGGGTAAATAGAATTCGAAAAAAACACGCGAGAAATATCGCGAAGCGGATTGAACTGCTAATTTAGGCGCGCAAAACAGATGCCTGCATGGAAAACAACCGATTAAAAGACGCGTACATTAAATTATTGCGCGACCACCTCACCGATATCCACAATGCTGGAAAATGGGAACTCACGCCATACGCCCCAGGACAGGGAGTTTTTTATAAAAGGTGGGGGATTAATTTTCTGGTAAATCAATTGGCAAAGAGAAAGTTCAAGATCATTTCAGACAATGCCGCCACCGCCAAAGATTTGGAAAACCAATCGAACGGAATAGGCTGGCCGCTTAACGGCTACACCATGATTGGTACGAAGAGAATGGACAATATTCGCCACTGTGTAGAAGATGTTTTGGCCAATGACGTACCGGGAGACTTTATTGAAACAGGTGTGTGGCGCGGTGGAGCCTGCATTTTTATGCGCGGCATCCTGATGGCCAATGGCGCGGAAGACCGCAATGTTTGGTTAGCCGATTCGTTTCAGGGATTGCCCAAACCCAGTGAAGAAGAATATCCAGAAGATGCGGGAGATGACCTTTACACGGTAGAGCAACTGCGGGTGTCAAAAGAAGATGTTGCACGCAATTTCGAGCGATTTAATTTGCTAGACGATCGGGTGAAGTTTTTAAAAGGCTGGTTTAAAGACACACTACCCACGGCGCCAATCGAAAAGTTGGCGCTGGCACGGTTAGATGGCGATATGTATGAATCTACCATGGACGGACTGAAGAGCCTCTACCCCAAACTTTCCTTAGGCGGATATATGATTATCGACGATTACGGAGCTATTCCCGCTTGTGCAAAAGCTGTGAACGATTACCGCAAAGAAAATGGAATAACCGAAGAAATAAAGGAAATAGACTGGAGCGGCCGGTTTTGGAAAAGGGAAAAATAGGTTTTTGAAATCAGGTCTGACTGCGCTTAATCCTGTGGTCTTTGGGAATGGGTTCAAACGCTTCCATCTCTTCTATCAATCCTTCAATAGTTGACGAAGAAAGGATAAGCCTTCGAAAATGTGGACGGAGAAATTCTTCTTCGTGCATATGATCTATCATCTTAATCAGATGATTGTAAAACCCATCGATATTAAGCAAACCGATTGGCTTTTTATGCAAACCCAATTGAGCCCAGGTTAGCATTTCAAAAAGTTCTTCGAATGTTCCAAAACCGCCCGGAAGAGCAATAACCCCATCGCTTAAATCGTGCATCTTAAGCTTGCGCTCGTGCATGGAATTAACCATAATTAGCTCAGTAAGTCCGCTATGAGCAATTTCTCGGTTTGACATAAATTTTGGCAGTACGCCAATTACTTCTCCTCCATTGCCGAGGGCTCCATTGGCTACAGCACCCATTAAACCTAGATGAGAGCCCCCATAAACCACACGGCAGCCTTTTCCAGCTATATATGCTCCCGCGCGATTTGCTATTTCGGCATACTTCGAATCCCGGCCTGCGCTACTTCCACAAAAAACGGATATTGACTTCATAAAAGGGGTTGTTTTTTCGATGTGGTCAATTTTTGAATAATACGATGTAAAAATAAGGCACTTAATAAAAACATCGGAACTAAAAATGGCAGTGTGTAGCGCTCTTCAATTCCGCGCTGAACAAGCGCAAGGTAAGCCAGATAAACGAGAACAGGTATGCTTATCGCCGTTATTCCCGGCTGGCGCAAAAAGCAAAAGGCCGCGATGGGAAAAATCAAAAATGAAAGGGAATGAATGGCGAAGCACAGCGCCCTGAGCAACTCCATAAATAAATTACCCCTCCACGATTTTTGGAAAACATACAGCGATAAATTGCTGTGGAAAGCCAGGTCGCCATACACCTTTACAGGGACGAAAAGCATGGAATGCAATGGGTTGGCACGAACATATTGGATACGGAAACTTTCAAATGTATTCCTAAGTTCGCGCTCGGCATCGGTTTCGGTGCGTATCACTCCACCTGAATTCACCACTCGATTTTGTTCTACGAGCACTTCGCTATAATCGCGATAAGCCTTTCTGAGCGAATCCGGATTTACCGAATCAAAGACCCGCTGATTGAATTGCTGAACAACCTGATCTACTGCCATTTTAGCAGATTCGCCGAGCTTTGCAGATGCATTCAAGCGCTCGATGCTTCGGTGGAAATCGGAGCCTGATTGCCCGGTCATCTTGTGAAAATTCCAAATCTCTTTGTGTAAAGGTCGATATAGACTTGTCGCATCTTCGTGATAGATCGAATGTAACCCTCCCCACTTCCCCGTGATTTCATTTAAGTGCCAATTCCAAATAAAAAGGGGGCCGGAGCTCAGAACCGCACAAACCAATATGGTGAAAAATGAGATCCGCGAGCGCTTTACAAAAAGAAATGGCAAAAAACCAAATGAGAGAACGAGCAAAGGCGGGCGAATTAGAATGATAAATCCGAGTAGCAGAGAAGCAAAAATCAGAAATTTCGTTTGCCTTTCATATCCCTTTAAAAGAAGAACAAAAAAGAAAATCACCAATGCAGGGGTTACACCTTCGGTGAGGGTATAGCTCAAAAAGCCTGAAAACATGGGGAGTATCGCTACTGTGAGACCCACTAATTCCGCCGCCAATGGATTTAGCCCAATCGATCTTCCCAGAAAAGGAATAAACCCAACAGCAATCCCAAAAAGGCCAATTTGAAAACATACCAGGGCAAAAAGAGCCGAAGGTGAATCTAAAAACGAACGAAATGTAAAATAAATAAATCCGTATCCGGGAGTACGCGTAAAGTAGGCTGCACTTCCCGTCGCGTTTGAGCGCCAGCCTTTACCGGCAATAAAATTCTCAACCGGTGCCAGGTAAGAAGCATCGTCTGCAGTGACAACCGTAACATCCTCGCGGATTTGATTGGCTGAATCGCCAGCCAGACTTAACGCGTTGTATCCATGGAAAAACACTGAAAACAAGACCGCTAAAACAGCCAACACAGGCGAGAATTCCCTCCGGCTTGTATTTCGGGAAATGAGGCGATATTTGTACCCACTTTTTGGCGGCATAATTGCGTTGCAAAATAGCAAGATAGAGTCAAAGACCAGATATGAAGCAAAAAATGAAAAAAGCTCTGCGCATAATTGGCCGTATCCTAAAATGGATACTGCTTATTCTTGCTGCTTTTTTTTTGCTCATCTTCATTATTTGGAAAGTCCCCGCGGTTCACAATTACGCGCTTAAAGAAGGTACGGGATATTTTAACGATAAAACAAAAGGCAATTTATCCGTTGATGAGATTGATTTACGACTCCCCTTTTACATCGGTATTCGCGGCATCTCTTTAGCCGATCCGGATTCACAGAAAATTGCATCGATCGGAGAAATTGAAATTTATCCCGGATGGCGAGCTCTGCTAAACAATACCATTAAAGTTGACGATGTAGAGATTTCGGAATTAGATGCCGAGGTTTTTAGGAATGCCAGCGGAAAGTGGAATTACGATTTTATCATTGAGACTTTCGCATCCGAATCAGCACCAAAAGAAAGTGAAAGCGAATGGGATTTTGCTATCGGCAATGTAAAGCTGCGCGAAATCAAAGCGAAATACTACGACATACCGGCGGGCGATTCGCTGTCCGTTGACGTAGAAAGCCTCGATTTGGAGATGCAGGAATTCTCCGTTTTGGAAAACGTGTATGCCTTAGAAAACCTCGTGCTGGCCCAAAACGATGTTTACTACCGGATGGGCAGCACGGGGGAGTCAAATTCAGAAAAAGATGAAGCCGAAAATACCAGTGGAGAAACTAAACTTCCCGTAGTTGATCTCAAGTTTCTCGATGTTTCGGAAACCAAATTTCAATTAGACCTGGGTTCTGTAGACCCCTACCGTTTTGATATCGGGCATTTGGCGCTTAAAACGGAAAAAATTGATCTGGAAAAAGAAATTTTCCATTTGAAAAACATTCTCATCGAAAATTCATCGGTTGCAATGGCTCTGCCACCGGCTGAATCGTCTGATTCAAACCAAACATCAGAACCATCGTCCATATTTTTATCGCAGTCTATCCGATTGGGAACCTTAAACATTGACAATTTTGATTTCGAGGCTCACAGTGCTGATTCCCAGGATGACATTAACCTGAAAAACACTGCCATTAAAGCAAAGAATATCCGGGCAGATTCTTCCGGATATTACGCCAGCGTTCAAAATATCGGCGGCGTATACAATCAATTCGATCAGCTCAGGGATTTTCATACTGAGCTCGCTCTTACTCCCGAAGATGCTCGGGTAGAGAAACTGCAATTGACTTATGGTTCGTCGGAGATTAAAATCCAGGGCTCGGCACAGTACGCTTCTTTTGAAAATCTTTTGGAAGGCACGGTCTACAATGCCGAGCTAGAAGTAGATTTGATTTCGGTTTTCCCATCGGATTTAAATCGGATTAAAAACAATTTGTCCATCCCGGATTCTGTAATGCCAAAACTCGCCAGTCCCTTACTTTTCTCAGGCCGAATGAAGGGGAATGTAGAGTCGTTTTCAGTAGATGATATTCTTTTAAAAACCGGAAATACGCGTACCAGGATAAATTTATCGAGCAAAGGCGACTCCCTGTGGCCAAGAGATATCGCCTTGAAGAACTTTAATGTGGAAGCTTACGAAGAAGACATCTTTCCCTACGTTGAATTTTTGGGGATTGATAGTTCCATGGTTCCGCCCCGCACCTCACTAAAAGTTTCGGGAGATTACCGAAAAACCGATATGAACCTGAAAGGTGATTTGAAAACAACTTTTGGAAATATTGATTTGGCAGCCACGGGGAGTGGGTGGAAAAACAAGGACGATTTGATCGAGATCGACGTATCTTCCGACAGCCTTCAAATATCAGATTACCTAAAATCTGGCAGTCCGCTCTCTACCGATTTAAAACTGCAAGCCCGGATTCAAAACATTCAAAGCGATACCGTTTCGGCTTGTTTGGCCATTGATGTAGACGAATTGTTGGCAAACGATTACACCTATAATAGCATAAGGCTCGACGCCGGACTGGATGGTTCTGAAGCGAATTACGCACTCCTCGTAAACGACGATAATGTGAAAACACAAATTGGGGGAGCTTTAGATTTCAAAAAGGGAATTATCGCCTCCGCGGAAGGAGAAATTGAAGGGATCGATTTAGAAAATCTGAAGTTTTCCAGCGATGACATTCGAGGCAGCTTAAAATTTGCAGTTCACTTTGAGCAGGATAGCATTTCAACCAGTGGAAATTTAGCTATAGATGAGATTCTCATTCTCAACCTCGAAGAGCGCTACGACT
>JAIVHP010000471.1 GCA_020201045.1 Flavobacteriales bacterium | reverse complement strand
TGCGCCAGCCTTCGGCCTTTCCGGCGCTTTCCAGTGCTTCGCGCAACTCGGAATTGGCAGATACTCCGCCGGCAAGCGCTACATCCGTAATACCCGTTTGCCGCGAAGCTTCGGTTAGATTGGCGAGAAGCATCTCCACTATGGTGCGCTGAATAGAAGCGGCCAGGTCGTTAGCGCGCTCCCGGTCGAAATCGGGATTTTTTTGCCGCTCTTTGCTTACCAAATTTATAAAGTTGGTTTTAAGTCCGCTAAAGCTAAAATTCAATCCTTCTACCTTTGGCTTGGTAAAGCTGAACGCATCGGGGTTGCCAGATTTTGCCATACTGTCAATCACCGGACCGCCGGGGTAGGGCAGGTTCAGGTATTTCGCGGCTTTGTCAAAAGCTTCACCGGCTGCATCATCGAGTGTTTCGCCCAAAATATCGAAGGTAAAGGGATCGGACACTTTTAAGATTTGGGTGTGGCCGCCACTCACCGTCATGCACAGAAAGGGAAATTTGGGCTGTGTAGCCCCGGTTTCTATAAAGTGCGCCAGCACATGGGCCTTCATATGGTGAACGGGTATGGCCGGAATGCTCAGTCCCTGGGCGAGCGACTTGGCAAAGGAGCTGCCCACCAGCAAGGAACCCAGCAAGCCCGGACCTTTGGTGTAGGCGATGGCCGAGAGTTGTGTTTTTGACACCTTCGCTTCGGCAAGAGCCTGATGTACCACGGGTACGATGTGCTTTTGGTGAGCTCGAGATGCCAGCTCGGGAACCACTCCACCGTATTTTTCGTGAATGGCTTGCGTGGCAGTAATATTGGCAAGTATTTTGCCGTTGTGGAGCACGGCTGCCGATGTGTCGTCGCAGGAAGATTCTATTCCCAAAATGAATATGTCGTCAGAATCGCGCAATGATGTTCACTTGTGTTAAATTCGGCAAAATTAATACGAATTCCCGATCCGCAGATTTAAAAAAATATTGATTTACGGCATTGCCTTTCTGGTGGTGTTTTTTTTGGTGAGTATTACCGTGCTCAATTTCTCTGCGGTGCAAACGTTTCTCGGACAGTGGGCAGCCTCGCGCATGAGCAAAAGCCTGGAAACCGAAGTGCGCATCGATAAAATTGACATTGATTTCTTTAACAAGGTGTCGCTGAACGGGTTCATCACCTACGATCAGCAGGGCGATACGCTGATGTACGCCAAATCGGTTGACCTGAGTATCTTGCAGCTCGGCTGGCGCAACAACTCCTACCGCTTTGGCGATTTGGTTCTGGATGGTGCATCGTTTAACCTTTCAAAATTAGAATCTGGCGAGAGCAACTTCCAGTTTATCCAATCTTATTTTGCGGTTGAGAAAACCGATACGCTCCGGCAATTCAATCTCAGGCTTTCCGCCAATAACCTGGAATTAAAAAACTGTGCCTTTTCGTTTAAAAACCACACCGGCAGCGATGAACCGCAGGCGTTGAAGTTCAACGACCTGATGATTTCGGGAATAAACGGGGATATCAGCGATTTTAAATTGCGGGACGACTCGATGAGCGCAGCGCTCAACTCTTTTGCCTTCCGCGAAAAAAGTGGTTTCTCAGTGGGTAAGATCAAAGGTGATTTTAAAATCGGTCCGGCTGGAATTTGGGCAGATGCCTTTGAACTCCATACCCCCAGTTCAAATCTCCGCGGCGACATTGCCCTGCGGCATGACGAGTGGAGCGATTATGCCGATTTTGTGAACAAGATAGATTGGAATTCAGATTTTAAGAGAAGCGAAATCTCCCTGGCCGATATCGGATACTTTGCCCCGGCACTTTTCGGCAAGCAGATCCCGTTTTCCCTTTCGGGAAATATCACCGGTACCATCGCAGATTTAAAGGGTAGAAATGTGGTGCTGCGCGCTACCGATCAAAGTGTACTCCGCGGCAATTT
>JAIVHP010000470.1 GCA_020201045.1 Flavobacteriales bacterium | reverse complement strand
ATTGCGATATCCATTACTTGTTCAGTCTGTTTAAAACAAAAGATTCTATTGCGGGGGCGAAGTGCCGGTGTTCAAGCTGTTGTACTTTGCGCTGTACATCGGCAGGTTTATCGGTGGTGTGAACGTTTGTTTTTGCCTGAAAGAGAATTTCGCCATCGTCGTAAATTTCATTTACCAGGTGTATGGTAATCCCCGATTCGGAGTCGCCATTTTCGATAACCGCCCGGTGAACCCGATCTCCGTACATACCCTTACCACCGTATTTGGGCAAGAGTGAAGGGTGAATATTGATTACGGCATTTGGGTAACGTTTTAAAATCTCTGTTGGGATCTTTCTCAGAAAGCCAGCCAGGACTATGACTTCGGCTCCGCAGGTATCTAAAAAATCGATTACTTCTCTCGGATTAGATTGCCAAACATCATTGGGAAAGACTTTTGACGAAACATTCATGTTTTTGGCATGCTCTAAAACCCCCGCAGATGCCTTATTGGAGATCACGCACACAACGTCGGCTACTTTACTTTTCTGGAAGTATTCCATTATTTTAAGGGCGTTAGACCCCGAGCCGGAACCCAAAATGGCTATATTGTTCATGTTATCTGTTCAAAATCGAGTCCAAAATTACCCTATGCAATCTTATTCACCTAATAGCCCCGAAGATTTGGGCTATTCCTTTTCGCCATACGCACCCGCAAGATTCCCGGAAGCGGAAATGAAAAAGCTGGTTCTACAGTTTAGAAATACCATGGAAGAAAGGCGAAGCGTTAGAAAGTTTAGCCCAGACCCCATCCCAAAAGAAGTCGTTCTCAACGCCATACGGACGGCTGCATCGGCACCATCGGGGGCAAATAAGCAGCCCTGGAGTTTTTGTTTGATTTCAAACCCCGAAATAAAGTCTGAAATTAAAGTGCGCGCCGAAGAAGAAGAATACAAGAGCTACCACGGAAGGATGAACCAGCAGTGGCTCGAAGACTTAAAGCCTATTGGTACCAATCACGAAAAGCCATTTTTAGAAAATGCCCCCTATCTTATAGTGGTATTTAAAAAGGTGTTTTCTACAAAAGGAGCGAAAAAAGAACAAAACTACTACGTGAACGAATCGGTGGGAATTGCCACCGGATTTTTACTGTCGGCACTGCATATTGCGGGATTATCTACGCTAACCCACACGCCGAGTCCAATGAATTTTTTGTGTGAAATATTAAAGCGGCCCGAAAATGAAAGACCGTATTTGGTTATACCTGTGGGTTATGCGCATGCCGATAACCAGGTACCCGATATCCAAAGGAAGCCTTTGGAAGAAGTATTGAGCGAATATGATTAAGGATTTTGTAAATAGGGGTATTATTCATTTATTTGCAGACCGAAAATTTAAACTATAAACTGTACTGTTATGTCAGATATTCAGTCAAAAGTTACCAAAATCATCGTTGATAAACTAGGTGTTGACGAGTCTGAAGTAAACCCGGAAGCCAGCTTCACAAACGACCTTGGCGCGGACTCTTTAGATACTGTGGAACTTATTATGGAGTTCGAAAAAGAATTTAATATCGCTATCCCCGACGATCAAGCAGAGAAAATTGGTACAGTTGGACAAGCGGTTGAATACATCGAGAAAAACACGAAGTAACCTAATATCTTATGGAGCTTAAGCGCGTTGTCGTTACCGGCATGGGTGCGCTTACACCAATTGGAAATACGGTCCCTGAGTATTGGGGCAATCTGATTAAAGGTGTGAGCGGAGCAGCTCCTATTACTAAATTTGATGCGTCGAAGTTTAAGACCCAGTTTGCCTGCGAGGTAAAGGGTTTTGACGTTCTGGATCACCTGGATCGCAAGGAGTCTCGAAAAATGGACCCCTATGCACAATACGCCATGGTGGTTGCCGAAGAAGCGATTTCGAATTCCGG
>JAIVHP010000242.1 GCA_020201045.1 Flavobacteriales bacterium | reverse complement strand
CCGATATACTGCATTTCCTTTCCGCGCCATAGCCCGCTATGGCTTTGAAAATGAAACTTGTATATCAATCTTTTATGAAAATCTGAATCTCCGAATAATAATCGAACTCAGGTTAATACGCAATTGAGCGAAGGGCGGTATACGGAACGCTGGAATGCGTCTGCCTATGCTCCGGGCACTTACTACTACTCCCTTTACGCCGATACCGAACTGCTCACCAAAAAAATGATCCAACGGTAATGCAACTTCCGTATACTAAAAAACGGGCTACCAGAAATGGCAGCCCGTTTTTGTTTTGACGCTTATCAGTTCTTTTATGCATCTCACGACTCGTCGTTCTTGCCGCTTAACTTTCCATTCTTTTCAGCAAGGATTTCAGGCAGCATCCGGTACTGCGTTGTTAACCCCAACTTCATCTCAACGCAGGTTAAAAACTTTCATTAACTTGGTAGGAGATAAAAAACCAACACTATGCTTCTCGCAGTAGACCCCATGCTCCAACTCGGCCTCGTAGCGGGCTTTATTATTGCACTTATCCTCTTTGCGCGATTTCTAAACAAGCAGAACAAAAAGCGCAAAAGAAAACGCAACCGCCGCTAGAACCAAAATATTTCCTTTCCGCCTTTCCGCTTAAGGTTTATCTTCGCGCCAATGATCTTGGCAAAGAATATAAAAAAGGCATACGGCGACCTTCAGGTGCTGAAGGGAGTGAACATTGAAGTAGACGACGCAGAAGTGGTTTCCATTGTGGGCGACTCGGGCGCCGGAAAAACCACCTTGCTCCAAATTCTCGGCACCCTCGACCGGCCCGACAGCGGATCGCTATCCATAAACGGCGAAGACCTCAATGCCATGTCGCGCCAACAATTGGCATCTTTTCGAAACCGGAGAATCGGATTTATATTCCAATTTCACCACCTTTTACCCGAGTTTACAGCTCTTGAAAACGTGTGCATGCCGGCATTTATCGGCGGTAAAAACAAAGCAGAATCAGAGAAAAAGGCGATGATTCTTCTAGACCGGCTCAATATTAAGCCGCGCAGCGACCACAAACCCAATCAGCTTTCGGGTGGCGAGCAGCAGCGCGTGGCTGTGGCCCGGGCGCTAATGAACGACCCCGCCGTGATATTTGCTGATGAGCCATCGGGCAACCTCGACTCCAAAAATGCCGAACAGCTCCACAAACTTTTCTTCGATTTGCGCGATGAGTTCAAACAAACCTTTGTAATCGTTACCCACAACAAAGAGCTCGCTCAAATGGCCGATCGAACACTGGAAATGGTGGATGGGAAGTTCGAAAATACAGTGAAGGAGCGTTTGGCGTGAAAAGAGCCGAAGTTCTCGAAATCTTAAACCACCGGACAGAAATTTACAACCGACCGGATTTTATCGCTACCGATCCCATTCAAATTCCGCGGAGATTCCAAAAAAAAGAAGACATTGAAATCGCCGCATTTCTATCTGCTGTTATCGCCTGGGGGCAGCGCAAAACCATTATCAACAACGCCAATAAACTCATGGACTGGATGGATGAAGCTCCTCATGACTTTATTTGCAGTTTTTCTGAAGCTGATCTTAAACCCTTCACCGCTTTTGTACACCGCACCTTTAACGGCGACGATTGCCTGGCCTTTTTAAACGCTTTGCAGCGGATATACCGAACTGAAGGCGGGCTGGAAACAGCTTTGCGCAAAGCCTTTCGCACAGAGCGCGAAATCCCGGGCAGCGGGTGGAACCATTTTAAATCCGATTTTTTCTCCGGACCGCACCTTCCGCGAACGCGGAAACACCTCCCCGACCCGCTGAAAGGATCGGCGGCAAAGCGCATGAATATGTTTTTGCGGTGGATGGTGAGAAAAGACACCGCAGGGGTGGATTTTGGGTTGTGGACGAGCTTTAAACCCGCAGAGCTCTACATCCC
>JAIVHP010000305.1 GCA_020201045.1 Flavobacteriales bacterium | reverse complement strand
ATGTATTTGCCATTGATGTCTTGCTCAAAACTGTAATTCATAAAAGCCCTTGGTACATCTGGAGAGAGGTATACGTGATATCCATTGTCTTTTAAAACCACATCCTGGACTTTCTCACTTCGGTATCGGGCACTTTTGGCGTCGAAAAACCGGAATTCGTTGGTCCCATCGAAAGTAATCGGACCCTGATAATCGTAAACCAGAATATTGTCTTTCACAAAACTCGGCTTTAGATTCGTTCTCACATCGTCCCATCTGAAGTTTTGCATCACAGCCAGCTCAATGTCGTTGTAAGGATTGAGCACATTTAGCCCCTGAAGGTTTACCTCGAGATCTACTTCCTGGCGGTAATCTCTTTCGGAAACTACACGCGATTGTCTAATGTCTGAACTTATAGTTGTTAGTGGCTCCACAATCATAAACCGGGCAGTTAATACCACATTTTCTTCCGAGCCTCCTGTAAAAACCTTAATCACATAGTTGCCGCTTCGGGTAAGGTTTACCCTCGAATTTGGAAACTCCAGCTTGTAATTGATGTATTTGTGAACTGTGTTAAAAGAGAATTCAAAATCGTTTATGATATCCTGATTGTATCCATCTATAAAATCCATCTTACTAAGGCCAGACGACTCCCAGTCGTGAGTGCAATGTTCAAATGTGTAGTACATGTCGCGGCTGTTTTCTCCGAGGTCGTCGAATCGCAAAACGAGCTTTTCATCGCTGTTTAAGTTAATTACAGGTAGTTGCAACTCCGATGAAGTGGTATGCAAAATCAGTGTTTTGATCTTGTCGTCGTAAATTTTTGTCTCCAGATCTACAAAGTCTTCTTCGTAGTAAGCTGTTTCGGCTTCCAACTCTTTCAACTCTTTTTCGCGCTGCGCCCTTCGCTTTTCGCGCTTTTCTTTCCGGAGCTCTTTTTTGGTTTTTTTAGTGTCTGTCGAATCGGGTTCCTGTGCGGGTGCGATTATCGGTAAAGCAACGATTAAAGCGATCAGTAAGACGTTTAATTTGGAAAATTGGCACATTGAAATTTGCAGTGTTATTAAGAATTATTCTAAATAAAAATATGGGGTGGCGGTGGTTGAAATCTAATGTTTCGCGAATAAAAAGTATTGTTAATTTTGCACCCAAATTTAAAGGACTCCACTTATATGTCAAAGGCCATAAAAGTAAAGAAAGGTGCCGACATTAACCTCGTAGGCGAAGCAAAACTTGAAGTTTCCCCATCGGGCAAGTCGACAGTGTTCGCGTTGAAACCCGATGATTTCTTTGGGATGGTACCCAAACTTACCGTTAAGGCCGGGGCGGAAGTGAAGGCCGGCTCGCCGCTTTTTTTCGATAAAAAGCGCGAAAACATTCTGTTTACTTCACCTGTTAGTGGTGAAGTTGTGGAAGTGAAGCGCGGCGATAAGAGAAAAATATTAGAAGTTAAAGTTCTCGCCGATGCCGAAACGAAGTATGAAGACTTCGGTTCGTGGGATGGTGGAGATCGCGAGCAACTCATAGAGAAAATGCTCAAGATGGGTTTGTGGCCGTTTGTAAAGCAGCGTCCCTACGGAATAGTTGCCAATCCGAAAGACGAGCCAAAAGCTATTTTTGTATCGGGATTCGACTCTGCTCCGCTTGCCGCAAAGGTTGATTTTATCCTGAAAGACGAGAAAGAAAACTTTAAAAAGGGACTGAAAGCCCTGAAAACGCTTACTACAGGAAAACTCTTTATTGGCACTCGAAAAGGAGAGTCTTTTTTCGACGATATCGAAGGGGTTGAAAGAAGCGCATTCGATGGCCCACACCCCGCTGGGAATGTAGGCGTACAAATTCACCATACCCAGCCCATCAACAAGGGCGAAGTGGTTTGGACGGTAAATCCGGCAGATGTCGCAATTATCGGACGATCGCTAAGCGAAGGTAGATTTAGAGCAGAGCGAACGGTAGCGCTAGCCGGTGCAGAAGTAAAAGAGCCGCAGTACTACACTACCATGATCGGTGCTTCCATTGAGTCTGTTATAAAAGATAAGCTGACCGAAAACAAAGCCCGGATAATTAGTGGAAACGTGCTCACTGGAACGAAGGTGAATCCAGATGGCTACATCGGCTTCTACGATACCACTATAAGCATAATTCCCGAAGGCGACGAGAAAAAATTCTTTATCTCCGACGGATGGCTAAGTCCCGGTTTAAGCAAGTTTAGCGCGTCACGGGCATATCCTTCGTGGCTTATGCAGAATAAAAAGTACAACTTAGATACAAATCTTAATGGGGAAGAAAGAGCCTTTGTTGTAACAGGTGAAATGGAAAAGGTATTTCCCTTTGACATTTACCCCATGCAACTGGTGAAGGCCGTTATGGTAAACGATATTGAAGCGATGGAAAAGTTGGGTATTTACGAAGTTCTACCCGAAGACTTTGCCCTCTGCGAAGTAGTTTGTACATCAAAAGTAAATATTCAGGCAGTGGTTGAACAAGGCCTCGCTGATCTTAGAAAAGAATTTGCATCATAAAAATATATTGAGGTGAAAGCGCTAGAGAATTTATTAGATAAGATAAAGCCTACCTTTGAGGAAGGCGGAAAGCTGGAGAAATTTTATCCGGTTTACGATGCATTGGAAACATTTGCATTTGTTCCCGATCATACAACAAGCAAAGGAGCTCACATTCGGGATGCCATTGACATGAAGCGAACCATGTTTATCGTGATTCTAGCGATGGTTCCGGCCTTATTGTTTGGAATTTACAATACGGGATTTCAGCACTATTCGGCGCTCGGAATCGACGCGCCATTTATGGATATGGTATTGTTCGGACTTGGAAAGGTTCTTCCACTCATCATCGTTTCTTATGGAGTGGGGCTTGGTGTAGAATTTATTTTCTGCATTATTAAAGGGCACTCCATACAGGAGGGTTTTCTCGTTTCGGGAATGCTCATCCCATTGATTATGCCTATGGATGTGCCGCTTTGGATGGTTGCCGTTGCTACGGCTTTTGCGGTGTTGATTGCCAAGGAAGTATTCGGCGGTACCGGAATGAATATTTTGAATGTCGCACTTACAGCCCGTGCTTTTCTATTCTTTGCTTACCCCACCAAAATGTCGGGAAACAAGGTATGGGTTAACACCGAAAGCGGATCTACAGTAGACGGATATACCGGCGAAACGCTTCTCGCCCAGGCGATAGAGAGCGGCCCTAATTTTGCCGATATTACCAATACCGCTTATGCGAGCATCGGCGAAAGCTTTATGGCTTCTGTAATCGGTTTTATTCCCGGATCCATTGGTGAAACATCGGTTATAGCCATCCTTCTCGGGGCGGCCATTTTGTTGTGGACCGGCATTGCCAGTTGGAGAATCATCCTTATGGGGGTGCTCGGTGGCGCTGCGATGGGGCTTATCTTCAACATCCTCGGCCCGCAATTCTTTCCCGAAAATCTTTACCTGCAAGTGCCCTGGTGGCATCAGTTGGTGATGGGTGGATTTATGTTTGGTGTGGTGTTTATGGCCACAGACCCTGTAACAGCCGCTCAAACAGCCAAGGGAAAGCTCTGGTATGGATTCCTGATTGGTTTCCTGGCCATTATGATCAGGGTAGTAAATCCTGCCTATCCAGAGGGAATTATGATGGCAATCTTATTTATGAATGTAATGGCTCCAACAATCGACCACTACGTGGTACAGGGGAACATCAACAAAAGATTGAAACGACTAAAAACAGCTTAAGATGGCAATAAACAAAAACAGCAACGCTTTTACTTTTGGCTTTGCCATTGCGATGGTAGTGGTGGTTGGCGCCACCCTGTCTTTTGCCGCGATGTCGCTAAAGCCAAGGCAGCAGGCAAACAATATCGAAAAGGATATGATTAGCATCCTCAGCTCGATAGGAGTAGAAGCCGAACGGGGCAACGCATCCGAAAAATTTTACAGCAACATCACAAAAAGGGTTACGCTAAATAGCGATGGAGAAGTTGTGGAAACCAGAGATGGCGAAGTTGATCCAAACGACAAGAAAGATCCTTTTAACGTAGATGTTAAGAAAGATTACCGAAATACAGACCTGAAGCCCGAAGACAGACGCTACCCGCTTTACTTCGCCAAGCAAGACGGCAAAGAAGTAGTGGTGGTTCCTATGGTGGGCAAAGGATTATGGGGGCCAATTTGGGGCTATGTCGCGTTAGAAAGCGATTACAATACAATCTTCGGTGCTACGTTCGATCATAAAACAGAAACACCTGGACTCGGGGCTGAGATTAAGGAAGACTTTTTCGAAAACCCGTTTAGAGGCAAGAAAATTTACGACGATTCCGGAGAGTTCGTATCCATCAAGGTGAAAAAAGGTGGTGCAGATCCGGATAATAAACACGCCGTTGACGGTATTACCGGTGGTACAATTACCAGTAATGGAGTAGATGAAATGCTCGAGCGCACCTTCGGCGTGTACGATAACTATTTTTCGACTACAAAATCAAATTTATCTCAGATTCAATGAGTACTGAAACAGCAGCAGCAGAAAAAGAAGTAGTTAAAGAATCGGTTCCCAAGGAACCCCTCTTTAGCGCCAAAAATAAGCGGCTACTAACAGACCCGTTAGACGACGACAACCCCATTACTGTTCAGGTACTGGGTATTTGCTCGGCCCTGGCTATCACCGTGCAGGTGCAGCAGGCCGTTGTAATGTCTCTTTCGGTTCTTTTCGTAATGCTCTTTGGAAACATGATCATAGCTTCGCTTAGAAATTCGATTCCCTCGCGAATTCGAATCATCGTGCAACTCGTTGTAGTGGCAGCGCTCGTAATTCTCGTAAACGAGATTCTCAAGGCTTTCCTTCCCGATATTTCCGAAAAACTCTCCGTATTTGTCGGACTCATCATTACCAACTGCATCATCATGGGGCGTTTTGAAGCTTTTGCCATGGGCAACAAGGTTTTTCCTTCTGCATTAGACGGAATTGGAAACGCCATTGGTTACGCCTGGATTTTGGTGGCAGTAGCTATCGTAAGGGAAGTTTTTGGCTCCGGAGCAATTAGCTTTCCGGGCGTTGGTCAAATTAAGTTTATCCCCGCCAGCTTTTTCGAAATGGGCTACATGAATAACAACTTCATGATTCTCCCTCCAATGGCACTTATTACAGTGGGCGTTATTATCTGGATTCAGAGATCGAGAAACCAGAAATTAATCGAAGAAAATTAACAGCCAATAAAAGAAACTATGGAAGCTGTAAACATATTTGTGAAGTCGATCTTTATCGACAATATGATATTCGCATACTTCTTGGGTATGTGTTCTTACCTGGCCGTGTCTAAAACGGTTAAAACCGCTGTGGGACTGGGAGCCGCAGTAATTTTCGTACTGGGAATTACCGTTCCAATCAACTTTTTACTTGAGAACTACGTGCTTAAAGAAGGCGCTTTAGAATGGCTAGACCCAAGTTTGGCAACTACCGATCTAAGCTTTTTGAGCTTTATCCTATTTATCGCGGTAATTGCATCGATGGTTCAACTGGTGGAGATGATCGTTGAGAAATTCGCCCCTGCACTTTACGGAGCACTGGGTATTTTCCTTCCGCTTATCGCTGTGAACTGCTCTATCCTGGGCGGGTCATTGTTTATGCAAGACCGCCAATACGCAAGCATCGGCGATGCGACTGTATTTGGCTTGGGCAGCGGGGTTGGTTGGTTCCTGGCTATTTTGGCCATTGCCGCAATTAGAGAAAAAATCAGATACTCAAACGTACCCGCACCACTTCGTGGGCTGGGCATAACCTTTATCATTACCGGGTTAATGGGAATTGGATTTATGTCTTTTATGGGAATTGAACTTTAAGCTTTAATCGCTGTTCATTAGAAAGAAGAAAACATTATGAGCGTAACTATTATTGCAACGATTGCCGTCTTCATGGTAGTCACAATTTTGTTGGTAAGTCTTCTGCTTTTCGCGAAGTCTAAATTATCGCCATCCGGATTGGTAAAACTGGAAATTAACGGAGAGAAGACGCTTGAAGTGGAAGCTGGTAATACCATTTTATCTACTCTTGGAAACGAAAAAATATTCCTACCCTCAGCATGCGGTGGCGGAGGTACTTGCGCAATGTGTAAATGCCAGGTGCTGGAAGGTGGAGGCGAGATACTCCCCACCGAAGAACCCTATTTTTCCAGAAAGGAAATTTCCGAAGATTGGCGTCTCGGTTGCCAGGTGAAGGTAAAGCAAGACATGAAAATTCAAATTCCGGAAGAGATTTTCGGAATTAAAAAATGGGAATGCGAAGTTGTGAGCAATTACAATGTGGCATCCTTCATAAAAGAGTTCATCGTGCGCCTTCCCGAAGGAGAAAACCTGGACTTTGAAGCAGGGGGGTACATCCAAATTGACGTGCCACCTGTAACTGTAGATTTTAAAGACATCGATATCACATCGCATCCAGACCTCGGAAGAGACCCTATGGACTTTAAAAGCGAGTGGGATAAATTTGGCCTTTGGGATCTGAAAATGAAGAACCCGGAGCCAATTTTCAGGGCGTACTCCATGGCCAACCACCCTGCCGAAGGAAATATCGTAATGCTCAATATCCGTATTGCGACTCCGCCATGGGATAGAGCAAAAAACAAATGGATGGATGTAAATCCCGGAATTTGTTCATCTTATGTATTCGATAGAAAGCCCGGAGATAAAGTAACCATTTCAGGTCCTTACGGAGAGTTCTTTATCAAGGAATCAGATGCCGAAATGGTATACATCGGTGGTGGTGCAGGTATGGCTCCGATGAGGTCACACCTTTTTCACCTCTTTCACACGTTAAAGACCGACAGAAAAGTATCTTTCTGGTACGGTGGAAGATCGAAGCGCGAGTTATTCTACTTAGATCACTTCGAGAATATCGCCAAAGAATTTCCAAACTTCGAATTCCACGTAGTACTTTCAGAACCGCTTCCAGAAGACAATTGGAAGGAAAAGAAAAGTATTGACGACGAAGGGGATGGATTTACCGGATTCGTTCACCAGGCTGTAATCGATCACTACCTCGAGCATCACGATGCTCCTGAAGATATTGAATTTTATTTCTGTGGACCGCCACTTATGAATGCAGCGGTTCTCAAAATGTGCGACGAATGGGGTGTTCCTCAGGAGAATGTGTCATTCGACGATTTTGGAGGTTAAGTTGATTTGATTGTTTGATTATAAAAAAAAACCACGCTGTAAGGCGTGGTTTTTTTTGGTGCCAACTTTTGTGGGATTTTTCTAATCTATCATATAACCAAATCGCTTCGTTTTGGAGAATCAGATATCTAAACAGAAAATAGGAGCAGCGCTCATAGATGAACTGAGTTGAATTTTAATGGGAGCCTTTTACCTCGCGACCCTGTAGGGGTCGCATCTGGGTTGATCTTTATTCAGGGAATCTTACCAATCGACCCTGTAGGGGTCGAATATAAAAGATTGGCATAAAGAGTATTGTCGCCGTCAACCAAAGTGGGGTTGAAATACAAACCGTTGCGATCGTTGATGTGCGACCCCTACAGGGTCGGAAAGAT
>JAIVHP010000469.1 GCA_020201045.1 Flavobacteriales bacterium | reverse complement strand
GAATCCGGTTGAAGAATTGAAAACCTACCACGATGCGCACCACGAAGACCCAATAGAATCTGAAGAAATAGCTATACCTGTTTTTAACTATCAGGTAAACTTTGAAGGAGCAAACACCAACGCTGGAATTGCAGAAGAAGGCCAATCTGATCTTTATCGGAATTACTACGTGGGAAGTGATTCGTCCAGATGGAAAACCGGTTTGAAAGACGTGAGCAAGGTTGTGAAAACCGACTTTTACCCCGCCATTGATGTTGCCTATAAAGTGGGTAAGCGCCAAAGTTTAGAGTTCGACTTTATTGTTCGTCCTGGTGGCGACCCTTCTGAAATAAAATGGCAGTACGATGGGGTAGACGCTGTGATTTCCGGCGACGATCTTGCATACCAAACCCCTTATGGAAAAGTGAGAGAAATTATTCCGGCAGCTTATCAGGAAATAGATGGAAAACGCATTCCGGTCGATGTAAATTACGCTAAAGCCAATGATTATTTTGGATTTGAAGTGGGGGAATACAACGAATCTCATCCCTTGATCATCGATCCGGTCATTATTGCATCGACTCTTACCGGTACAACGGGCTCTTCTAATTACGGCCACGGCGCCACCTACGACGAAGAGGGAAATATCTACAGCTTTGGTCGCGCTTTTGGCGCCGGAGTACCCACATCTCCCGGAGTGGTGCAGCCCGATTTTAATGCGGGTTTTGGTGTGAATGTCGTAATCAATAAGTTTAATCCCACAGGAACCGATCAATTATATGCCACATATCTGGGTGCCCCGGATGCGACTACGCTTCCGCACTCCGCGGTGACAAACTTTCTCGGTGATTTCTTTGTTTTTGGCACGGTAGAAGGTGAAGATTTTCCCGTGACCAGCGGAGCACTTCAGCCCGATTTTGGCGGGAATATCGATATCTTTATTTCCAGACTTTCACCGGATGGCACACAGCTTATCGGTTCAACTTACCTCGGGGGATCAGGAATAGACGGTCGAAATCAACTGGCTTTTGGTTACGACTCCTTTAGGGGAGAAGTAAGTTTAGATAACGACGGCAATGTTTACCTCGCTTCCGTTACTACTTCCGACGACCTTGCCATTTCCACAGGAGCGATATCAACTGACCTGAACGGTAGTTCGGATGGTTTGGTAGCTAAAATTGCGCCCAGCCTGGGAAGTATTTTCTGGACGACGCTTCTCGGAGGATCCGGAAACGATATCGTATACGGCGTTCGCGTAAACGACGATTTGGAAGTAGTTGTTTCCGGAGCGACTACCAGTACGGACGATTTTCCTACTACTACCGGAGTTTACCAGGAAAACTCAGAAGGTAATGCAGGTGGCTTAGACGCCTTTGCCGCCGTTATCAATCCTTCGGGTACTGCTCTGGCGCATTCAACTTTTGCATCAACTGCGGCCGACGACCAGGCTTTCTTTGTTGATTTAGACAACGATGATAATATTTGGATTTACGGCCGGACAGGCGATGGGGAAAACTGGCCGGTTTCGGAAGGTGTTTTTACCACGGATGCTAAGAGTTTTTTCATTACACAATTCAATCCATCGTTATCGGAAGTAATTGTGAGCACGTGTTTTGGTTCCGATCAAGGAATATTTAATGGTAGTGGCAACCCGGTTGCATTTCTAGTCGACCGCTGCGACCGGGTATATATTTCAGCTTACAGCGCCGCAGAGGGCTTACCACTTACCGACGATGCGCTGTTTCAAACCGGTGGGTTTTACCTCGCGGCATTTGAAGATGCGCTGGAGACGTTTTCGTTTGGAACTTATTACAGCGCGGGGCACGTAGACGGAGGGACAAGCAGGTTTGATAAAAAAGGTGTTGTTTACCAAGGCGTCTGCTCCGGTGGCGGCTTTAATACAAACGACGACGCTTACGCCACAGACCAGTCCATAGGTTGGGACGTTGGGGTTTTTAAA
>JAIVHP010000241.1 GCA_020201045.1 Flavobacteriales bacterium | reverse complement strand
CTCCTTAGCGGCGCAGAAGAATCGTCGGCCATTGCAGCCCACACACGGTACTTGCCCCCTTCCTGGATGCAGTAAGCGCCCAGCGGCATCTGGCATCCACCGTGAAACATATTGAGTATTTTCCGCTCTACGCCAACGAGTTCAGATACTTCGGGCTGGTTTACTTTCTTCAGTACATCGATTAGGCGCTGATGCGATGCCCGCGTTTGGCAGGCCAGAACGCCTTGAGCCGGAGCTGAAACAAACTCCTTCGGGTTGAATTCGAAAACGTGCAAATCGCTTACATCTACCTTCAACCTATCCATTCCCGCTTTGGCGAGTACGATTGCATCAAAATCCTGGTCTCTCAATTTACCGATACGGGTGGGCACATTCCCACGAATATCGCGAATGGAAACATCGGGACGGTGGTGAAGGAGTTGCACTTTGCGCCGCGCGCTCGACGTTCCTACGATCGGGTTTTTCTTTAAATTCCACTTTTGATCTTCATCCACCGCATCCTTCTTAATCAACAGCACATCTGCCGGACTGGCGCGGTGAGATACCGCCGCAATGGTTAAATCGTCGGGTTGGTTGGTTTCCAAATCCTTAAAAGAGTGCACGGCCAGGTCAATCTCTTCGGAGCGCAGGGCTGTTTCGAGTTCTTTGGTAAAAAAACCCTTCCCTTCCATTTTGTCAAAGCTCAGATGCTGGATAATATCGCCCTGGGTTTTGATGATTTGAATGCGCACCTTTTCGCCGAGCTTTTCCAGCTCACCTTTGATAAAATTTGCCTGCCAAAGCGCTAAATCGCTTCCGCGGGATCCGATAACAATTTCGCGACTCATTTTTTTGATTGACTCAGCATTACTTCCCGCGCCATTTTCATTGGAACGGAGATATACTTTTTCTCGAGGTAGTTTACCACTCTGTCCAAAACTTCGCGCGACTCGGCATTCATAGATTCCAGGTCTTTGGCGTAAATCTCGTTCAGCGCCATTTCTTTGATCTGCTTCACCTGAAGGGGAATATCGCGCATGGCGAGCTCTATTTCGCGTTGCTTGTAGATGTCGTGAAACTCCAGCAATTTGTGGTCGATAATTTCTTCGCACTTTTCGATTTCGCGGCTGCGCTCGGCCAGATTTTTATCAGCCGTAATTTTCAGCTCTTCAATATCAATGTAGCGGATATTCGTTTCGGGATTTTGGAGAATCGCTTCGTCCAGATCGCCGGGAATGGCCAGGTCGATCACAATCTTTCGGTTTACGTCGCCCTGAGCCAGCTCGTTGAAAATAGGCTGTGTGATGATGGGTTCGCTGGCAGATGTGCAGGTAATCATGACGTCAAAGCCACCTTTGTAACCCGCCAGGCTTTGGAGCTCTTCAGCTCTTGCTCCCACTTCTTCGGCGAGTTTCTTTCCGTTTTCCAAAGAGCGATTGAAAATTACAATATTCTGGTAGCCGTGCTTCGATAAGAACCGCGTCATGGCCCTGTTCGTCTTTCCCGCTCCAATCATCAGTATGCGGCTATCGGCGGGAACGTTTAAATCTCTAAGTCTGTGGAAGGCCAGGGAAACTACAGAAACGGGTTTTTTAAAAACATCGGTTTCTGTAAAAATGGTTTTCGCTGTTTCGATGGTCTTTCTGATGACCAATCGAAGCGCATCGCCGGTAAGGCTCATCTCGCAGCACTCTTCATAAGATTTGCGCACCTGCGTGATAATTTCCCGTTCGCCAATTACCATCGAATCGAGTGAGCTGCTCACCTTAAAAAGGTGTTTTACCGCTTCTTCGGCTTCGTGCATTTCGGCGAGTGAATCGCATTTTGACTGCTCGGCTTCGCTGAGATTGATCTCCAGCGCTTCTACAATTTCCGCCGGATTGAAGTGCGAGCTTCCGGTAACGGCGATAAACTCTACCCTGTTGCAGGTAGAGATATACATGAGCTCGTCGAGCTTTAACTT
>JAIVHP010000468.1 GCA_020201045.1 Flavobacteriales bacterium | reverse complement strand
AGACTACATCGAAACAAATGTGCTTTCGCCAGATGAGAAAGAGTTCAACCAATCGGTTTTATACGGTCAGGATGTATCTCCCGATGAGCTCGTATCGGTGGTAAAGCGATTCCCGATGATGGCTCCTTATCAGGTGGTAATTGTAAAGGAAGCTCAAAATTGGCGTTCGGCGGAAGCCCTTAAGCCCATTTTTGAAAACCCGGTGCCGACCACCATTTTGGTACTGAGCTTTAAAGGCAAAAATATAGACGGCAGAAGTGCGGCGTTCAAACTCGCGAAAAAAAACGGCGTTCACTTCAGGAGTAAAAAACTCCGCGACTATGAATTGGTGAAGTGGATAGGCGCTTATTGCAGTGAGCGGGGTATCTCCATAGACCCTCACGCGAGCGCCATGCTGAGCGAAAATATAGGTGCAAATGTGGGCAACATTGTAAACGCCCTCGATAAGCTTCAAATTCTCACCCCAGAAGGAGACAGCATAACGGCAGATTCCGTTTCGAAACATATCGGAATTAGCAAAGACTTTAATGTTTTTGAGCTACAAAAAGCTATCGGCGAACGCAACGATTACCGCGCCAAACTCATCGCAAACTACTTTGCGGGAAACCAAAAGGAGCACCACCTTATCCCAACCCTTTACAGTTTGAATAGTTACTTTAATAAACTCATCAAGTACCACGGACAAAAAAATCCCACCGATGACCAAACGCTGGCCAAAATGCTGGGGGTTCATCCTTATTTTGTGCGGGAATATCACAAAGCCGCCGCCAATTATCCGCTGCATCGCATTATGAATGCGGTAGATGTGCTTTACGAAACCGATTTAAAATCAAAGGGAGTAAATACTACAGGAATTGATTCGGGCGAACTTTTAAAGGAGATGGTGTCAAAGCTATTGATTGCTTAGGATACCTCTGATCGCACCGAATTTGAATCGCCCTAACAAGAATGGATGACTCAAATTTTAATTTCAAATGAAGATATGGTTACATTAGCGGCTTCGAAATTTTTCCAGCTATGAAGTTAAGGCACTTATTGGTGTTTATCGGTGTTTTATTTGGCGCCCAGGCCATAGCCCAAACCGGTTCGGTTAGGGGATTTGTATATGAAGAAAGTGGTGGAGAGCCTGTAATTTTTACAAATGTTTATCTGGAAGGTACATCCATCGGTGCTTCTACAGATGTAAACGGTTATTTTGCCATTCAGGGCATCCCCGTTGGAGACTATAAGTTAACGGTAACTTATTTGGGATACGATACCCTGTCTAAACCCATAACGGTAACTGCAAACCGAATTGAAACCGAAAAGCTGTTTCTTAAAAAATCATCCATTCAGATGAATACGGTAGAAATATCTGCCGAAAAACAGGAGAAAATGACCAATGTAACCATGTCGGTTACCAAGGCTACTCCAAAAGATATCAAGCAAATTCCAACTGTGGGCGGTACCGCCGACCTCGCCCAATACCTCCAGGTTTTGCCCGGTGTGGTTTTTACTGGAGACCAGGGTGGACAGCTCTATATTCGTGGGGGGTCGCCCGTGCAGAACAAGGTTTTAATGGATGGAATGACCATTTACAACCCTTTTCACAGCATCGGCCTATTTTCTGTTTTTGACACAGAACTCATAAGAAGTGCAGATATCTACACCGGTGGATTCGGAGCAGAATACGGCGGCAGGGTCTCATCGATTATGGACATCACCATGCGAACGGGTAATAAAAGAAGAACCGCGGGTAAAATTGGCGTAAACACCTTTGGCGCGAATGCGCTAATCGAGGGGCCGATAAAACGCCAAACCAACGACGGCCTCGGCTCCATCTCCTATGTGCTTTCGGTGAAGAATTCTTACCTCGATCAAAGTTCAAAGGTATTTTACGATTACGTGAGCGACAATGGACTTCCCTTTAGCTTCACAGACGTTTACGGAAAGTTAGCCTTCAACGGTGAA
>JAIVHP010000467.1 GCA_020201045.1 Flavobacteriales bacterium | reverse complement strand
TTCAAAGCGCATTAAAAACAATGTGAAGTCGGCGGTGAGTTTTATTAATCATTTTGAAGACCTGGTGGTAGACCTGGCTGCTGAAAACGATTACCGGTTTGTGGTTTGCGGACATATTCACCAGCCCCTGATTAAGGAAGTAAACCGGGATGGTAAAAAAGTAACCTACCTGAATTCCGGTGATTGGGTGGAAAGCCTAACCGCTTTGGAGTACAACAAAGGCTTGTGGAATCTCTACAAGCACGAAGATGCCATGGAGTTGCACGGGGAATTCGAGTTAGAGTTGGAGCAGGATTTTAGCAACGAAGCGCTGTTTCAGAACCTTGTTTCCGAATTCAAAATGCTCGCCAGATGAAGGTGCTCTACGCTATTCAAGGCACGGGCAACGGCCATATAGCCCGCGCTGGTGAGATCGTTCCCGCGTTGAGAAATCGCGTGCAAACCGATGTCTTACTTTCCGGGATGCACACCGAGCTGGAGCTCGATTTTGAAGTGAAATACAAATGCAAGGGACTCGGGTTTAAGTTTGGCAAAAAAGGGGGGATAGATTATTTAAATACCTGGCGCGGGAGCGATGTATCTGCATTTCTGCGCGAGATTAAAGCTATCGACCTGAGTGGTTACGATTTAGTTATTAGCGATTTTGAGCCCGTTTCGGCCTGGGCGGCAAAAAAGCAACACATTCCCTGTGTGGGTTTGAGCAATCAATGCACGCTGCTAGACGGCAGCATATCGAATGGCAAAGGGAAAAAGTCCCGGTTGGCCAGGTCTCTTTTGCGCAATTATGCCCCTACAGATGTAAATTACGGATTTCACTTTACCGCTACGGGGGCTTTTATTCATACACCGGTAATTCGCAGAAAAATTAGAGAAGTAAATGTTGCAGACCATGGACATATAGCGGTTTACCTGCCCTTTTACAACGACAAAAAGATTTTAAAGGCCCTGTCTTTTTTCAGAGAAAAGAAGTGGATCGTATTTTCGAAGCACAGCAAATCGCCGTATCGGCACCGGAATGTCTTCGTTTATCCCATTGACTCGAAAAGATTTATGGAAGAAATGGCCACGGCGAGTGGGGTGCTCTGTGGTGCTGGGTTTTCTACCACCACAGAGGCCATTTTTCTCGGAAAGAAACTTCTCGTCATCCCAATGAAAAATCAATTTGAGCAAAACTTCAACGCAAAGGCACTCGAAAAACTGGGGGTTCCATCCATCTCGGGCTTGAAAAAGAAACACCGAGACGACATAAAAAACTGGCTTGATACGGAGCGCGCTCTGCACATTTCGTACCCCGACAAAACCCAGGCGATTGTAGATCAGATACTCAATGATTTTGTGAATCAGTGGATGTTTTACCGGGATGAGTTTTCGGATATTGAAAATATTTACCGGACAATAAGCTGATAACTGATCTTAGAACCCGGTTTTATTTTCAATCCTTGCTTTCTGGATAATACGGAGATTTCAGACTGAGGGAATCCAGAATTTGTTTATCGGCGTTACGATGGGATGTTTAGATTCCTAAATTGGGCATTATTGCTTTCTTAACCTCGCAATTGTCCTCTGCGTTCCGCAGCATTTGTAATGCTGCCGACAAGGGTGTGCGCCTGCTTGCGCGAATGGAGTAATGCTGCGGTGTTATTTATCTTCATCGCCCATTTCTATAGCTTTCAATATGAACCTTTGGACAGATACGAATCAGTTGCAATGCCGAGTATCTCTTCTCCCAATTTCGAAACTTTTTCAGTACCAGTTGACGACCCAAATCTCCAGAGGCAAGACGAAGTTGATCTGAAGATATTGAGCAATTCTCTTTAATTTTGCCCGATGGCAGATTACGCCCCTACTCACGAAAAAGCCAATGTAATTACCCACGCGGTGGGCTTCTTTTTTGGTTTGGCTGCGATGCCCATATTGATTTCTGCTGTCTATGCATCTCCCAATACTTCGATGTTTGATATAATTGGTTCGGTAGCTTACAGCGTCGGGTTTTTAATGGTTTTTGGGTTTTCGAGTTTATATCACTACGTGTCTAACCCAAAGCGGAAAGGTGTTTTTAAGATGTGGGACCACATCAGTATTTACTATCTGATTGCCGGAACCTACACGCCGGTAATCGTCGCTTTCGCGGAAGGCGGTGTAAAGCAATGGATGCTTATCACCATTTGGGGTCTCGCTTTTATAGGCACCGTTTTCAAGCTGTTTTTTACCGGTAAGTTCAGGCTGGTTTCCACGACCATCTACCTCGCTATGGGATGGCTTATTGTTGCGGCTCCAGCTTCATTTCAGGAGGCCATACCCGATAGCCTGGTGCTTTGGATCGCCGTAGGTGGGGTTTTTTACACCATCGGCGTGCTGTTTTATCTGGTAAAGAAGATTCCATACCACCATGCTATTTGGCATGTTTTTGTGTTGGGCGGAGCGGTTTCGCACTACATCTGTATCTGGAAAATATTTACGTGATGCGCTTTGGCGATCCTACCCGGTAGGCGCTGGGTAGCGCAATTTGAAATCGCGCAATAACCAAAAGGCGCGAAACCCCATCCAAACCAGAAATGCAATCCATATACCCATTAGGGAAGGGGAGATGTAGTGAAAGGCTAAAACTACGGGTGTAAAACCGAGAAGCGTCGCTCCGATAAGCAGATTTCTTAAATATTTGGTGTGCCCCAGCCCCTTGTAAATTCCGTCGAATGCAAAGGCCAGTGCATTTATGGGCTGGGTAATCACCACGAGCCAAAACACCTGATCGAAAACTTCAATTACACGGGGGTCTGTCGTGAAAAAACCAGCCATAAACGGGTAGAGAACCGCATAAACTACCATTAGGCTTCCGCCGATGAGAAGCGATATTTTTCCAATCTTTTTCCCCAGCAAGTGAAGGGTTCCGGGTTCGTTTAGCCCCATTAACC
>JAIVHP010000056.1 GCA_020201045.1 Flavobacteriales bacterium | reverse complement strand
TGGCGAAAAATAAAGTAAAATCTCACTAACACTGCCCTGTTGATGGATAGCACCCGGTTCAGGCCATATAGTTAACAAGGCGCTTAAATTTGTTTGAAATCTATTATTCATATGATATCTAGAAACCTACGATTGGGAATTGCATTTTTGGCCTTGCCCGCTGTCATTTTATATTCTTGCGGCGAGTCGGGTAAACCCGATTCAGATATTACCGAAAGTGAAGTTTCTGCTGACACACTCAGCGCATCTTCTGACGAAAACGTGAACAAGGTGCAGGAAATTTTTTACGCGGTACCATCGCCGATGGAAATGGCGTCTATTCTCAAAAAGACCGGTGCTTCATACGACATGGAATTACTCAACGATGTAAAAAAGGTAAATGAATATACCACATCGCGCAGTCAGGCGCTGAATTTGGGAGTTTATGGTGCCAACCTGAGTTATGCCAGTATTTTCAATCAAAATCAGGAATCTATTATCTACCTGTCGTGCACAAAAAAACTAGCCGAAAAACTGGGCGTAACAAAAGCCTTTAACGAAAGCGCAATAGAGCGAATGGAAGCCAATATAGAAAACCGAGATTCGCTTCTCAATATTGTTTCTGAAACGTATTACATGCTCGATGCATACCTGAAAGAAAACGATCGCGATCACATATCTGCCATGGTTATAGCGGCAGGATGGGTTGAAGGACTCTATCTCTCCACATCAATTGCCAAGAAAAGCGAGCAGAAAGACAAAAAATTGATTACGCGAATAGCTGAGCAGAAGTTGTCTCTTGAAAATTTGATGGATCTTGTAGAGGCTTATAATTCTTCGGGACAGCTCGACGATATTGCAAATGATTTAAAGGCAATTCACGATGCCTACCGAGATGTAGAATACAAAAAAGGTGAATCTGGAAGTGGAAAGACAGAAAGTGGAACTCCTGTTCTCGGAAGTAAAACCAGCATTTCTATGAGTGATGAATCACTCCAAAACATAACTGAAGTCGTAGCTGAAATTAGAGCCCGATACGTAAGTTAAGAAACACATTCAAGCATGAAAAATCTCTCCTATATCTGCTTTATTGCAGCGTTTATAACCGCCGGATCGGTATTTGGACAATGCCGATCTTTCGTAAAGAAAAACTGTGGTGACGCTATGGCGGAGTATGTTCCCGCCGAGAATTTCAGCGCCGCTAAACTCTTCCCCGGCGACGTGGCCGAAGTGAAAATGACCTTTTACGGAGGCGAAGACTACCGCTTATTGATTTGCAGCCCGCCCATTTTAGGCGAACTCGTCTTTCAAATCAGCGATACCGAAGGAAATCTCTTGTTCGACAATGCGGAACACGAAATGGCAAACCACTTTGATTTTCAACCCGCTGGAACCCAGGATTTCATCGTAAAAGTGGTTGTGCCTTCGGAAAACAGTTCTGCCATTGACCCTCAGGGTTGCGTAGCAATTATTTCGGGTAAAAAAATGGAAGCAAGCAACTAAATAGTGTCTGTCTATAGAGTCCATTATCGGCGTTGCACTTGATTTAAAAACCCACCGCTGGTGGGCAGGCTTGGTTTACGCCCTTCGGTTGTGAGATCGCTTCGCTAGTTCCAAAAGTACGTGCGCCCTGCCTACCATGCCTTCGGCAGGTTAACCTGCCGAAGGTAGGTAAACCGGCAGGCAGGCCTGCCTCCCGGAGGGTGGCTTGCTAATGAATTTGATAGTTCAGCAACTAGAGAATATTGACAGACTCTAAATATAGCTCGGAAGAACTTATTTGTTGACCACTATCTTTTTCGAGAAACGCCCTAGATCTGTGCGAATATCCAGAAAATAAATCCCGGCTGAATACCTGCTCAAATTGACAGGTAAGCGATCTCCGGAGTTGATCAAATTACCCGAGTAGATTCGCTCTAATTCTCTTCCCGACAAATCCATCAGCAAAATATCTGTTTGCCCTGAGTAAGAAAAAGAAGAGAAATCAATAAACGTCTCGCCGTTGGTTGGGTTGGGATAAATAGCCAACTCACTTTTCAGTGCATTTACTATATCAGCAACCGATAGGGTGTTGGCATCGATAAGATTAATATCGTCTAAATAAACATTGTTTCCGTTAGAGCTGGTAAATTCAAAACGCACCCTGAATGTGGGATTCAAAAAAACGGAAACTATAGACGAAATTGATGTTTCCATCCATTCGCTTTGGCTCTGCGGAACAAATTCATTTGCATAGAAACCGCTTACCGTGTACAAATCGTCATCATCTAATGTTTGCCTTAAGCTCCAAGTCTCACCGCAGTCTCTCGATATCCAAACGCGCAACTCATCGTCGCTGTCGGGATTTCTCCTGGCACATGAATATTTAAAGGAAAGTATGGCGTTCTGCTCAATGTTTGAGAGATCAAATGTTTGACTAAGTAAGTATTCTTTCTCCCCATTTTCGTTTAATCGTCCTCGAACCCGCGCGGATTGATCGCCTGAATAGGCCGCCAAGTCGGTGATTTCCCAATCAATATTCCCGGTTTGGTTATTAGTATACCAAAGCTGATCTCCTGACTCGTTGAAAGCATCAAACGCTTCGAAACCTTCCTGGAAAGGGAGTTCGGTTACAGCAGTATCTAACACACGTATGTATTCAGATTCTACAGCCGAAACAGAATTTATACCGTCAGTAGCTACTAAACCAACGCTATAGAGACCAGGAGTGTTATACGTAACGGAAGGTGTTTCGGAAGTTGAAGATGCGGGTTGTCCCCCATCAAATATCCATGTGCGTTCTTCAACTGCCGAATAAGAAAGGTCTGTAAAATTCACACTTTCTCCAGCACATATCGTTCGAATATCAGATGTAAAGCCAGCGCTGCATAGTTCTGGTTCCAAGTCTACTCCCGTGAATTCGAGGTTCTCTTCCTGCCAAAGGCTACTGCGATCGGCAACAGAACTGGACAAGGCATTTATCATACGCTGCTTTTGACCTTCCGTAAACATTTTAGCACAAAAAGAATACTCCATGTAATTCTCTACATTATCGAGGCTTCCACAACTTTCGCCGTTTGTAACACAAGAAGTCCAACCAATGGTATTGGGAGTATCAGCCACGCCATCGTCTGCATCGCAATTGCTTTCTTCATCGGGCGAGTTCGTGCTTCCCCAAAGGTGAGCCAGATTTATCCAGTGACCCACTTCGTGACTGAGTGTAGATGAACGCGTGAACGTAGAAGTTTCAATAGCTCCTACATAGTCTGAGCGCACCACAATACCGTCAATCTGTTCTCCTACCGCGTTATTAACAGATGATGGATATCGGGTATAGCCCGCAGCACCACTACCAATGGTTTTACAGACCCAAATATTCATGTACCGAGACCGGTCCCAGATAGGTGAAACTTCTTTTAAATTTTCGCCACCATTATAGGTATTCGGGTGTGCCGTCCGCACGATACCATTCGTACAGTTTCCCTCCGGGTCTCGTCGCGCCAGTGCAAACCGAATTCCCACATCTGCGACAATATCGGCAAAATTGGAGTTAACAGACCCTACGTCCGGATTCGTAGCGGAGAAGTCTTCGTTTAGCACATCGATGGCATTCTCAATTTGAGCCACCGAAATATTCTCATCGCCGTAGTCGTGAATGACGTGAAAAACGACGGGGATGGTATAAACATCTCCATCTCTGAGCTTATTGTTTAAATCGTTTTCGAGCTCATTTTCAAGATTTTCCGCACTTTGCCGAATAGACTCCTCTAATTCTGGATGCTCTTCGAGAAGCCTGTCCATCATTTCATAAGAATGGCATTTTTCCAACAACACACTTCCATCGTCTGGATCAACCTGTTGTGAAAACGCATTAACTATCCATACGGATATAACTAAGGTAAAGAGAAACTTCATAGGCAGCGTTTATTGTTTCAGTAACAGATTTGATCAGAATTAAGTTTAGTGTGCTAATTCTTCACCAATTTCCGAACGACCTGTTCATTATCATTCCTAAGCGTAACCAAATAGATACCCGGTGTGAGATTGGCCGTGTTTAGCTCCAGAAAATTCTCTCCAACCGGCAAATTTCCGGCATACTCAACTGAGACTACCCTACCGGTGATGTCTAGAATTTCTACACGTACATTTCCCGCTTCTTTCAGCGTGTATTCCAAATTAGCCGTTGTCGTTGTTGGGTTTGGATATAACTTGACCCGCTCCAAAAATTGAACATCATCCAGACCAACAGTAGCGGGGTCGTAAATGTTAATATCGTCGATGTAAATATTGTTCCCCCTGTAGCTCTCAAACTCAAAACGCACTCTAAATTCTTCGTTGAGGAATACAGAGACAATACTTGTTATAGTAACTTCTGTCCAATCGTCTTGTGTGGCAGGAATAAACTCTGAAGTCACGTTTCCCGACACGGTAGGTAAATCGTCGTCATCGAGTGTGGATCTCAAACTCCAGGTTTCACCGCAATCTTTGGAGATAAACACACGCAGATGGTCATCAGAAGATCCCAGTCTTCTCGCATGAGCATATTTAAATGAGAAAACAGCATTGTCATTCACATCACTCAAATCGTAACTCGGGCTCAATAGATTTTCTCGAGCTCCATCTTCGTTAGCTATTCCCTGTACGTAAACACTTTGACTACCAGTGTACGCTGCATCGGAAGTAAGTTCCCATTTAACTTCTTCAAAATCGCCACCACCTTCGTTTACAACGTTCCAATTTTCTTCATTGATCTCTACGTTTTCAAATTCCTCGAACCCTTCCAGAAAAGGAATCTGGTTTTCGCCCGAAGGAAGGACGGTTACAAACCCCGTTTTTGTAGTAGACTCACTTCCAAGTTCGTTCGAAACGGTAAGCGAAACATCGTACGTACCCGGGGTGCTGAAGGAAACTTCTGGTTCAGTTGCCGTGGAAGTCGCGGGATCTCCGCCTTCAAAGGTCCACTCTCTGTTTTCCACACCGTTAAAAGATATATCGTTAAAAACAATGCTTTGACCTTGACAGACAATTGGATCGCTCTCAGAATTGAAATCTGCAAAGCAAATAACATCTGGACCGAGTACACCCGTTTCTTCCAGGTTGGCACCTGAGTTTAGCAGTGGTCTGCCAGAAGGACCACTTTCAAGCACATCGCGCATAAGATCGCTCTGGCCTTCGGTAAACATACGGTAGCAATATGAATAGTCCATAAAGTTCTGCACATTATCAAGCGAGTTACATGTATTTCCGGCGAGATCACAGGTTTGCCAGCCAATTGTGTTTGGTGTGTCAGAGATGCCGTCATCATCGCTGCAATTGCTTCCTTGACCTGGATTACCTGAAGATCCCCAGGTGTGTTCCAACCCAGCCCAGTGTCCTACCTCATGAGAAAGGGCATGAGACCTATTGGGATTTGAAGTTCCTATTCTTCCCACGTAGCTATCTTCTATCAAAATCCCATCGCCAGAGACTGGAGCTCCCCAGGGAAGAAATGCGTAGCCGGCTGTTCCACCGCCAATATTATCTACCACCCAAATATTCAAGTAGCTTGATCGACCCCAGGTTGCAGCATCGCCACTTTTAACGTTCTCTCCACCGTCACCTGTTTCCGTATTAAAAACTCTGTTAATTCCATTGGTGCAATTACCGTCCGGGTCTAGGCGAGCAAGTCTAAATTCTACCGAGACATCGCCAACCACGGATTGAAACTCTGAAACAACGCTGGAAATTCCGGGAGTGCCGGCGTTGAAGTCTTCATTCATAACATCTATGGCACTTTGCACTTGTTCGTCGCTGATGTTTTCATTTCCCCCAGCGTGCACGATATGAAACACTACTGGTACAATATAGTCCGTGTCTCTATTCGATCCCTTTTTATTCCGGCGCTCTTCCATAAAAGCAGCCTTTTCGATTTCGGCTTCAAGCGCGGCTGCGGGGTTGGCATCGAAATAGGCCTGAGTGGCTTCATTTTTTCCACAGGTCATATGCCCGGGGTCTTGAAATTCTGTATTTTGAGAAAATGCGGTTCCACCAAATATGGCAGTAAAAAGTATTAGGTATGTATATCTCATGAATGGTTTATTATCAAGGGGGTAAAAGTAGCAAAACGAGCGACTTTAATCCAGTATGTATCCGAGTATAGGTTGGATACTCTAAATACAATTTGATTGCAAATAACCCTATTTTTAAAGCTATACCACTAGTAACTAGTTGGAAACCTAAGCGAGCGCCTGATCCAAGTCAAAGAGCAAATCATCGATATCTTCTACTCCCACACTGAGCCGGATGAGGGAATCTGAAATACCAGAAAGCCTTCGCACATCAACTGGGATGCTGGCGTGTGTCATGGTTGCAGGATGTCCGGCGAGCGATTCCACCCCCCCGAGCGATTCGGCGAGTGCGAATAATCTAAATCGCTTAAGCACGCGGTGTGCGTTTTCGGCGCTGTCGTTTTTAAGGTCGAAAGACACCATACCCGTAAATCCGTTCATTTGTTTCCGCGCGACACCGTGATTTGGATGATCGGGCAGGCCTGCGTAGAAAACATTTGCAACGGCCGGATTTTTCTGAAGGTGCTCTGCTACAGCCATTCCATTTTCGCAGTGCCGCTGCATTCTCAGGTGGAGTGTTTTAATTCCCCGCAAGGCTAAAAATGCATCCTGTGGTCCGCATATAGCTCCCGATGCATTTTGAATCCGATACATTTCGTCAGCTAAATCGGAATTTGACGTAACGAGTGCTCCCATTACGATGTCACTGTGTCCGCCGATATATTTTGTAATGGAATGCATTACAATATCAGCCCCCAATTCTAAAGGTCGCTGCACATAGGGTGTTGAGAAGGTATTATCTACTGCTAAGAGTACGTTCGTCTCCTTAGTTAGAGATGCTAGCTTTTCAATATCGATAACTTTGAGCGTGGGATTTGTCGGTGTTTCCACCCAAACCAGCCTGGTTTTTTCATTCATCAACGCCTTCACTTTCGCGGGTTCATCCATCGAAGTGTAGTGAAATTTAATACCAAACCGCTCGAAAATAGTGCTGAAAATACGGTACGTACCACCGTATAGGTCATTGGTGCTGATCACTTCATCTCCGGGCGAGAGCATTTTAAGAACACAATCAATTGCGGCCAATCCACTTCCAAAACACGCTCCAAATTTTCCGTTCTCCAGGGCCGCAAGGCTCGATTCCAGCGCGGACCTTGTGGGATTTTTCGACCGGGAGTACGCGTATCCCTTATGCTTACCCACTTCTTCCTGAACGTAGGTAGATGTTTGATAAATTGGAGTCATTATCGCTCCCGTGCTCTCGTCGGGCTCTATTCCTGCGTGAATTGCCTTTGTCGCAAATTTCATGGGGTGTGATCTTCTGGTGTGGGCTGTAAATGTATTAACCTATCATATAACTAAATCGCTTTATTTCTAAAAATCAGTTATCAAAATAGATAATAGGAGCAGCGCTCATAGAAAAACTATCATATAACAAAATCGCTTGATTTCTAAGAATCAGTCAAGTTTCAGTTATCAAAACAGATAATATAAGCAACGCTCATAGGGTAACTATCATATAACTAAACCGCTTTATTTCTGAGAATCAAAACATAGACTAAAATTTGATTACGCTGTGGCACGAGTCTCTCTGCGTCCT
>JAIVHP010000240.1 GCA_020201045.1 Flavobacteriales bacterium | reverse complement strand
GGCGAAACCAAAATGCAATGCCTGAGTCAGGCGGTCAACCAATCGCTCGATTACGCCTACGCTCACCACATACAGCGGTTGATGATTACCGGGAATTTTGCCCTTCTCGCCGGCATCCACCCCGACGAAGTAGATGCGTGGTACCTCGGCATTTACATCGATGCCATCGAATGGGTGGAAATCACCAATACCCGCGGCATGAGCCAGTTCGCCGACGGTGGGATTGTAGGCACCAAGCCCTATGTGTCGTCGGCCAATTACATCGATAAAATGAGCGACTACTGCAAGGGGTGCGCATACAGCAAATCAAAAAAAACCGGCGAAGGTGCCTGTCCGTTTAACTCGCTGTTTTGGAATTTTTACCACCGCCACCGCGACAAACTCGAAAACAATCCCCGCATTGGTTTTGTGTACCGCACCCTCGACAAAATGAACCCCGAAAAAAGAATCGATTTACTCGATCAGGCGAAGGTTTATTTGGAGGATTTAGAAGGTTTATAGATGGTGCTGGAAACCGTTGCTTGCCAAAATGAATTTTGTATTTGCAGAAAGGAATGTAAGTAGAATGGTGCAACGATGGCGGGCGAGATTTATTTCAGACTCAAAAACCAACCACAAGCCGAAATAAACAAGTCTAAATCTATCGGCAAGCTCCGCCTTCAGCTCAATAAAGTTTTTCGAGGTGATCTTTGAGGCGCTCTATCAGCATACCGATAATCCGCTTGTTCATTTCAATTTTGTTTTCGCAGTAAAAATCGTATTCCCCCAAAGTCATTACGCTCACCACCGATGCGATCAGGGAGTTTTTGATCCTAGGGTCTTTTTTCATTACATCTTCAATGTAATTGCGCTGCGCACTTTGATTGTAAGCGTTAAATGCCGGTTTGAATTTTTTGAGATATCGGTTAAACTGCGCCAGAATAATGCCGTTTTGAAACTTCAGTATCGGCCTTAGGGTATTGTTCTGGAAAGCCTCGATTGCTACGGGGCTTGGGGAAATCCCCTCCAGCCGTGGTCGAATCTTTTTCAATCTCTCGTCGCGTTCGCTCATCATCTTAGATTCCATGTCTTATGTTTGTCATTAAAACAATTATATTTAGTGCTTGGTTCACGATGAATAAACTTAGCCCGTTGATCAATTTTCTTCTTGCAAGAGGCGAATTTTAATTGAAATGTATGAAATCTTATCGAACTCAACTTGCGCTCGTTCTTATTTTAACCCTCCCCGCTATCGGTTGGGGGCAAAATTTGACCACCAAAAATGAGATGGGTGGTGTCTTCAGCGAATCGGTAGATGTTCCAGATAAATACCACTTCGACCATTCGGTAAAAATGGAGCTTACCACTACCGATGATGTGGCCGGAACCGATAGCGAAATCGTTTTTACCGTGTGGTATTCCAATACCGAAAACTACATCGGCATGAAGCCGGAATTTATCAATGGGCAAAAACCCGTTCCAAATGCCGAGATGGTCGTAGACTTTGAAGGCGAAAGAACCATTACCTTCTTAAACGCTTCCACATCTAAGATGGCCATGGTTTATCCGGTTGATAAAAAGCGCCTCGGACTTTTATCTGATAGCCTCGCCCCAAAAATTACCGAAACCGACCGCTACCAAAAAATATTGGGCTATAAATGCCGGGAATACTTGCTGAGTACCGAAGAGATGGAAGGGAAATACTGGCTCACAACCGAGCTCGATTTAAATACTGTCCGCTCGCTTCAGGCGCTCAACCTTCAAATAGAAACGGGTTTGCAAAACGTGGGAAAAGGCGAGAATGGATTTATTATGAAATACCAAACCACGAAAAAATCCAATGGAGAGCATTCCGAGTTGACCGTGGTGGACGTAAAACTCGATGGCACCCACACCATTTCTACCGGCGATTATATGTTTACTTCCATGCCCGAAGTGCAGGGCGAACTGAGCGAATAAGCCCCCGCCACCAACGCGTTTTTAAAGCATTGT
>JAIVHP010000239.1 GCA_020201045.1 Flavobacteriales bacterium | reverse complement strand
GAATTTGTTTACCTGGAAGACCCAACCGGCCAGGGACCATATACCTGGATAGACTACAACGACAACGGGGTTAAAGAATTAAACGAATTTGAACTTGCCCGCCCCGAAGACGGCGACAGATATATCCGGGTTTTCACTCCGACGGACACTTACGAGCGCGCGTACACCAATCAATACAGCCACTCGGTAAATTTAAATCCGATGGGGATCTGGATCGACAAAGACGATTTTAGAAAAGTACTGGTTCGGTTTAGCAATCAAACCGCCTTTCGCGTGCAGCGCAAAACCAGAAGAGAAGAAGGTGCCGACCGGTTTAATCCCTTTTTGCAATCGGTGGGCGATTCGGCGCTTATCTCGCAGTCTTCGAGTATTAGAAACACTTTTTTTTACAACCGCTCCAGCAGCAAATTCGGCGTGGACTACACCTACGCCAATCAGTTTTCGAAGAACCCGCTTACCTCGGGGTTTGAAGAGCGAGAGAACCTTTCACATCTCCTCCGCATCCGCTACAACTTCACTTCCAAATACGGGGTAGTGCTCGAACAGGAAGTGGGCTCGCGCGAAAGCTCATCGGATGTGATAAGCGGCCGAACCTACAAGCTCGATTACTTCACCTTAAAACAAACATTGACTTACCAGCCGGGAACGGCATTTAGGGTGAGCCTTTCGGGCGATTTTACGCGCAAGGAGAACGATGTATCGCTCGGTGGCGAGACCGCCGATTTGATAGATATCGGGGCTGAGGCCCGGCTGAGCAAACCCGAAACGGGAACGATGTTTGGTCAGTTCAACCTCATCAACATCGACTACCAGGGCGAAGCGAACAACAGCTTGAGCTACGAGATGCTAAACGGGCTGCAGAATGGCCAAAACCTGACCTGGGGTGCAGGTGTGCAGCGAAATTTAGGAAAAAACCTTCAGCTCAGCCTCAGCTACAACGGGCGTAAATCTGAAGAAGCCAAGGCCATACACACCGGAAATGTGCAGGTGCGGGCTTATTTTTAAAACCCAGATCCGTTTACCCTGGTTTTTAAGTTCGCGCATTGAATTTTCACCATCAAACACACCATCTCCGGAGCAGATAACCAAAAAAAGGGCTGGTCATTTCTGGCCAACCCTTTTTGATAGGAAATACAGTTGCCGGAAGAATTATTTCATCTTCACAATGGTGCCTGACTCTATCCTTACCCCTTGCGAAATTAAGGTGTAGTGAATCAAGCCCGCCTGTAACTTATCACCCTGAATTTGGATTAACCGCTGACCGGCAGGAATAATCTGCGAGTGGATTCGCTTGCCAACTACGTCGTAAAACACCAAGTGCATTTCGCTCTCTTCATTGGTGAGGTTGCCAAAATCAAACGTTACCAAATTATCAAACGGATTGGGCATTGCTTTAATTTCGCTTTTTGAATCTCTACTATCCGCCTTATTGCTTTTGTCCGAGTCTTCGGGTGGCGCTGGTAAATCAATATCTGGAAATTCAAAGATCGGAGGATCATAAGATGCGGCAGCAGCAACATACTGCGCATTCAAGTCTGCCATATTCGAGTGGTGATTGTAAAAATCAGAGCTCACATAATTATACACATCTCGCGGCAGCCCATCGGCAGTTTCAGGTAGCGAATACGCTTCCGCTTCCTGATTTAAACTGTTGCCTGCATCAATCCATACAGGCTCTTCCACACCCATTTTTGCGGCCAGCGTAGCGACATATCTATGTCCGCAAGATTCGGGTTGATAGGTTGTGAAAAGCCCCATAACCCCGTCGTTTGTAAATTCGCCTAACGTATCTGTTTGTGCACAGAAAATCAACTTTCTCCACAAATGCGGTTCAAATGCTTCCAATTCTGAAAGTGTTGCCTCTGTTTCCCAGGAAGGCAGGTCTACCATTTGGTAGGTGCTATCGGTTACATCCTGGCCCACCAGAGATGAAACAGATGTAAGGCCCAGTTCAACGAGCGCTTCGTTATC
>JAIVHP010000466.1 GCA_020201045.1 Flavobacteriales bacterium | reverse complement strand
GGCATGCACTGTGTTGCAGCAATTTTATGTTTGATTAGCTCTCTTCTCGCCTGGTTTATGCTAAAACCGCCAAGTGGCAAAGTAAAAACCCCGGAAAAATCCGTGTAAATTTGCCACTAGATCACCGTCTAAAACTTATCGCAATACCAGGTGTTTTAAAACCATGAAGGCAGCAGTAATCGGATCGGGAATAGCGGGTTTGGCAAGCGCACTCCGCCTTGCAAAAGCGGGGTTTGAAGTAGATGTATTTGAACGAAACGAAAAACCGGGGGGTAAATTAGTGGCTTTCACCGATAAGGGATACCGATTTGACAACGGCCCTTCGGTATTCACCCTTCCCGAACTTGTAAAAGAACTTTACGATCTTGCCGGAGAGTCTTTTGAAAAGGATTTTCGGTACAGGGAACTGGATAAAAGCGTGCACTACTTTTTTAGCGATGGCACCTTTTTGCGCTTTTATCAGGATAAGGAAAAGCTGGCGAAGGAAATCGAAGAAAAGCTGGGCACATCAGCAGATGGGTATTTTGATTTTTTGAAGTCGGCTGCGCTGAAATATGAAAAAACGGCTCCACTCTTCCTGGAGCGCTCTCTGCACAAAACCAGCACCTACCTAACAAAAGATTGCTGGGACGCGGTAAAATTCATCCACAAGCTCGATTTATTTCAATCCCTTAATGAATCGGCAGCGAAAACGATGAGCCATCCCAAGCTGCGGCAAATTGCCAACCGATTCGCAACTTACAACGGATCAAACCCCTTTGAAACTCCCGGTATCATGTCGATGATTGCCCATGTGGAGCAAAATAAGGGGCTCTATATTCCCGAAAGCGGCATGCACCAAATCAGCTCGAGCATCTACGAGCTGGCGAAAAGGGCGGGAGTGCGGTTTCATTTTAATACAGCGGTTACGGAAATTACCCTGGATGGAAAAAGGGCAAACGGTATCATTGCCGGTGGCGAACGTTATTCATTCGATTATGTAGTGAGCAATATGGATATCGTGCCCACTCTAAAGAACCTGATTAAAACCATTCCAGCCCAGCAAAAGGTGTTAAAGCAAGAGCGATCTAGTTCGGCACTTATTTACTACTGGGGAGTCAAAAAATCTTTTCCAAATCTGGATGTCCACAATATTTTCTTTACCGACGATTATCCGAAGGAGTTCGAACACATTTTTAAGACCAAGGATATCTCGAGCGATCCGACTGTATACGTCCACATTTCATCAAAAATGGTTCCCGGCGATGCTCCCGAAGGTTGCGAGAATTGGTTTACCATGATTAACGTGCCACACCGCGACGGGCAGGATTGGGACAAACTACGGAATGATGCCCGGAAATTTATACTCGATAAGTTGTCGCGGATGCTGGGCGAGGATATCGAATCGCTGATTGAAGTAGAATCCTACTGGGATCCGATAAAAATTGAAGAGATCACCCAATCTTACCGCGGTTCTATCCACGGCACCAGTTCAAACAGTAGGATGGCATCTTTTTTCAGGCACCCCAATTTTCATCAAAAGATCAAAGGCTTGTTTTTTGCCGGGGGCAGTGTTCACCCCGGAGCGGGTATTCCACTTTGTCTGCATTCGGCTAAAATTGCCACCGGAATGATCGAAAAAGACGCGGAGAAAGCCCGGGCAGCAGAGTCGGTATGACCCTGTGGCTATTTTCACCTTCTTGTAAAATTCGGTTTCACTAGCTTTGCAGAAATTTTAGAACTATGAATTTCCACACCAGAAAATGGGTAAAACCCGAAGATTTGAATCCGAACGGAACGCTTTTCGGCGGACGGTTACTGGAGTGGATAGATGAAGAAGCTGCCCTTTATACCATTGTGCAACTCGAGAACCGGCACGTGGTTACCAAGTTTATTTCCGAAATAAATTTTATCAATGCTCCCGTTCAGGGTGATATTATTGAAATGGGGATTGAAGTTGTACACTTTGGCAGCACCTCCATTACCCTGCGG
>JAIVHP010000055.1 GCA_020201045.1 Flavobacteriales bacterium | reverse complement strand
AATCTCAAGAGCCGTTTGGAGGTATTCCATCGCAATGGGGTTCCCCTGCTGAGCCGATAAATTCCCCAATTGGATGTAGGCATCGTAATGCTCCGGGTTCACTTCAGTGGCCGTTTGAAAAGACGAAAAACTCAGCGTAGTATCGCCTAATTCTTTGAAGACAAAACCCTTTATAAAGTAAGCTTGAGCAAGGTTTTCGTTTACTTTTAAAGCCTGATCGAGTGTTTCGATCGCGTTGTCGTACCGTCTCAGCAGAAAGTTCACCTCACCCAATTTTAGCAGTGCTTCGGTGTTTGTCTCGTCGTACCGAACAGCTTTTTCCAGATTGAGTCGAGCATCGCGGAGGTTGCCCTGCATAAAGTAAATCTCGCCCTTTACAGCATGGAAATAAGACACTGTAGGATCGATACTCAGCGCCCTGTCTACATCTTTCAGCGCCAATTCAAATAGCTTTCGTTTTTGGTATTCCAAAGCGCGCTTTATGTAGAGATTCGGATCGTTTGGACTTTCAATAATCTCGTCGCTCAAATCTTCTACCACATCTGCTTCGGGCTCTGACTGTTCCGTTTCAGGCTGTTTTTTAGTCTTTTCGGGAGTTTGCTCGCACGACAAAAGAAACAATGAAATTGCGGTGACAAAAATCAGGTGGAGTCTCATAAAATTATTTATCATTCGAAGGTGCATAAACTTAAAAACGGCATAAAAATACAAAGGCCGAAGATGAGTTCATCTTCGGCCGTATTCTAAAACAAAAAATCAGTTTTTCTTCAACTGCTCTTTAATTTTCTCTTCTAATTCGTCCATTAATTCGGGGTTATCGCCGAGAAGTTGCTTCACCGCATCTCTCCCCTGTCCGAGCTTTGTATCGCCGTAGCTAAACCAGGAACCGCTCTTCTTAACAATTCCCATTTCTACGGCCATATCGAGCACTTCACCACTTTTTGAGATGCCCTGTCCGTACATAATGTCGAATTCGCATTTTGCAAAAGGCGGTGCGACCTTATTCTTCACAATTTTTACCCGCGTGCGGTTTCCGATTACGGTATCGCCATCTTTAATTTGGGTAGCCCTTCGAATATCAATTCGTATGGAAGAGTAAAATTTGAGTGCATTACCCCCAGTGGTCGTTTCGGGATTACCGAACATCACGCCAATTTTCTCGCGTAGCTGGTTGATAAAAATGCAGCAACATCCGGTTTTGGAAATCGTTCCCGTAAGTTTTCGCAACGCCTTAGACATCAAACGAGCCTGCAATCCAACTTGCGAATCGCCCATTTCGCCTTCAATTTCTGCTCGCGGTGTCAGCGCCGCAACGGAGTCTACAACCAGCAAATCTATCGCTCCGGAACGTATAAGGTTCTCGGCTATTTCAAGTGCTTGCTCTCCATTGTCGGGTTGAGATATAAATAGATTTTCGGTATCTACCCCGAGGTTTTCGGCGTAAAAACGATCGAAGGCGTGTTCGGCATCCACAATCGCCGCAATGCCCCCCCAACGTGGTTTTTCCCGAAGATTCAGGGCCGTATATTTCCACAACCCTGCCTCGTGGGTAACCACCTATACCGAGTGCGATATCCATTCCGAGTGAGCCGGATGAAAAAGAGTCAACTTTTTCAATGGCGTTATCTCCAAGCTTAATCACAGCCCCCTTGCCGTAAGATTTCTCCATACGGTCTATAGTGAGCTGCAGCGCTTTCATTTTTTCTTTGTTTACTTCAGCTGCCATAATTGATTGGTTTTTTTTAGTTAGTCCAGTAGCTCCAACAATTGTTTTGTCGGCTCTTTGGTTTTTACTTTTTCTATAATTTGTTCAATTTTTCCGTCTTCGTTAATTAAGAAGGTCTTGCGCAAAATGCCGTCGTATTCTTTGCCCATAAATTTCTTTCTTCCCCACGCTCCGTATAAATTCAGCACTTCCTTTTCGGTGTCGGAGATCAGGGTGAACGGCAAATCGTACTTTTCAATGAATTTTTGGTGCGATTTTTCACTATCGGCACTCACCCCGATAACTTCAAACCCGTCTTTGGTTAAGGACTCGTAATTATCTCTAAAATCACAAGACTCCTTTGTACATCCGGGTGTGTTATCCTTCGGGTAAAAGTACAGAATTACTTTCTTTCCGCGATAATCGCTCAGTGATACTTCTTCTCCGTTTTGGTTTTTTGCGGTAAAATCGGGGGCCTTATCCCCTATTTTAAATTCTGACATGTTTATTTTTCATTTTAGTTTAAGAGACGACAAGTTAACAACCTGAGTTCGATTATTATTCGGAGATTCAGATTTTCATAAAAGATTGATATACAAGTTTCATTTTCAAAGCCATAGCGGGCTATGGCGCGTAAAAGGAAATGCAGTATATCGGCTTTTATGAGAAAGAATTTTTTTATTCCACATCTAAACAGCGCTTTATGCCTAAAAAAAGTTCAAAATAGCCCGCACTTTTTTAAGAGTGTTTATTTTCAAAGGCTATGAAGAGATCGCTTAGGCTTTGTTCTTCACAATTTTTAGTATTTCTAAGCGGTCTGCATCCTGAAGAATAATTGAACTCAGGTTAATAAGTAATAATGTTTTACGATACAAAACTGCGAATAGAGAACGTAACCTATTTACGTTGCTGCGAAAAAATGCTTGCGTAAATTTGCACCATGGATCACATTCCCCTGGCCGAGCGATTAAGGCCAAAAAATCTGGACGAATACATTGGACAGGAGCATTTGGTAGGACCCGATGCCGGTTTGAGAAAGGCCATCGACAACGGTTTAATTCCCTCAATCATTCTCTGGGGCCCACCCGGCGTGGGTAAAACCACCCTTGCCCGAATAATTGCCGACTCCCTGGACCGACCTTTCTACACACTCAGCGCGATAAGCTCGGGCGTTAAAGATGTCCGTGAGGTGATTCAAAAAGTAGAACAAGCCGGCCTTTTCGGCACCGGAAATGCCATTCTATTCATCGATGAGATTCACCGCTTCAGTAAATCACAGCAAGATTCGCTGCTCGGAGCTGTAGAAAAAGGGGTAATTACACTGATAGGAGCCACTACCGAAAACCCATCCTTTGAAGTAAACTCAGCCCTGCTCTCCCGATGTCAGGTATACGTATTAAAAGCCCTAACGGTAGAAAATTTAGATACCCTACTCGAAAGGGCAATAACCGAAGACAAGCAGCTCGCAAATAAAAATCTCCAAATCGTAGAGCGAAAGGCACTTTTAAAACACAGTTCCGGAGATGCCAGGCGCTTGCTAAATGTCCTGGAATCGGTTGCTAATGCATTACCTCCCGGGGAAGGGAAAATCACCGATGAAAGTGTAAATCAAATTATTCAAGAGAACCCGTCGCTCTACGACAAGGATGGCGACCAACATTACGATATTATTTCGGCGTTTATTAAATCCGTTCGCGGAAGCGATCCAAACGCCTCCGTATACTGGCTGGCCAGAATGCTTCAGGGCGGCGAAGATCCGAAGTTTATCGCCAGGCGATTGATTATTCTGGCGAGCGAGGATATCGGAAATGCCAATCCTACCGCATTGGTTTTGGCCAATACCACTTTTGATTCGGTTCAAAAAATCGGGATGCCCGAAGCGCGAATTGTATTGAGTCAATGTACGGTTTACCTGGCATCATCGGCAAAAAGCAACGCATCGTACGAAGCCATCGGCAAAGCAATTTCTGCCGCCCGTGAACACGGCAACCTTGCGGTACCCATGCACTTGCGCAATGCACCAACTAAATTGATGAAAGAACTCGGTTATGGAGAAAACTACAAATACAGTCACTCCTTTCCGGGGAATTTTGAAACGCAGGAATACCTTCCGGAAGAAATAAAAGGCACTGCTTTTTACCAACCCGGAAACAATGCCCGCGAGCGGGAGATGAAAAAAAATCTAAATACATTCTGGAAAGGGAAATACGGCTATTGAGAAGTGTCGCCGAGAATCTTGTCGCGCCTTTTAGCAAGCAAATAAACAAATCCAATGGTGGCGCCACCCATCCCCTGCTCAATCATTTGCCAGATAAAATCTACTACGATATGCTCGGTGCCCGATCCCTTAAACGAAACGCCCAGAACGAAGGCAATAAGGTATATGCAAAACCCGAAAGCCAGCCCCATCAGGGAAGCCTTGAACTTGAGACCAATGCCCATACTTAAATACGTGTAGACGAATGTGAGAGCGAACCCGATGACTAAATAGGTAAGCACTGCCAGGCTGTAAAAGAGAACCCTTGGTTTTGGCACAAACTGAAGGTCGTTTAACAACAACCCGTGCCAAACATAACTCGCCAGCATCATCACCAGGGTGGAAAGGAAAAACGATACAATGAACCTTTTCTTCAGCATATTTTCTTCGTCTACAAAGTAAAGAATTCTATGACTTCAGTTAATGTTGATACTGCTTATTTTTCCAATTTAACTTTTCAATACTGTCGCGAAGAATTTCATATTATTTAAACCGGGGAAAATCGATTGATGTATATTCGCTTTATGAGGCCTGTTATTTTTGTGCTATTAATTATTCTCGCGAGCGGTTGCAAGAAAGAGCCCACTACCTGGGATACTGATATCAGCGCCCCGCTGCTAAAATCTACACTGACACTTCAAGACCTTTTTTCGGACTCTTTATTGGTTGTAGACAACGACAATTTAGCCTCCATCTTTTTTGAAGATGAGATCTTTAACATCGGAATAGACTCTGTGTTAAAGGAAGCTCAGGCCGATACCATTACAGAAGTCTTCACGATTGCACCGGTACAGCAATTCACCTTCAATCCCGGACAACAATTCTATACAAGCGAAGATGATTTTGAGCTTCGGGCGCTCGACGCAGAGCTCAAGTATATTAAACTAAAAGCGGGAGTTTTAAAAGTTACAGCCACCAATACCATCGCATCGAAGTTAAACTTCACCATCACCATTCCCAAAGCCACCATAAATGGCGAAGCCCTGGAATTGGAATCCGTTATCCCGCAGGCAACCCCAACGGAGCTGGGTAAACTGGAAACAGAAATTGATTTTAGCAATTACGAGCTCGACTTATCCGGGCCAGATGGGAACAGCTTTAATGTCCTCGAAATAGATTTCGCACTGTCAATCCCAGAAGACGGGAATCCTACAACCGTTTTTAATACAGATGAAGTTGTTTTAAATACCACTTATGAGAATTTAGAAGTAGATTTTGCGGAAGGCTACCTCGGTAGTGAAAATTTTGATTTCGATGAAGGCAGTAGCTTCGACGAGCTCGCTGACCTTCAAGAGGCCATTATCGACTTGGAATCTGCACAGATGAATTTGAGCTTTACGAACGGCTTTGGAGTAGATATCAGAACGCAAATTTTTGATTTCGCAGCAAAAAATTCGCATTCAGCTACAGAAGCCGAATTAAATCACAGCTTGGTAGGTACCAATATTAACCTTACCAGAGCTGCCATTTCGGGGGGTGAAATTTCTGAAACGGTTCGGGAATTCGATATTTCTACCGACAATTCCAATATTGTAGATTTAATTGAGCTCATTCCCGACTCCATTAAAGCCAGTGGATTCGCCGAGCTAAACCCCTTGGGTAATATTGGGAATTACAACGATTTTGCAAGCTCGGAAAGTGTATTAAAATGCAGCGCCACAATCGATATACCGCTTCACGCGAGTATTTCGCAATTGAGTTTGCGCGACACCTCAGCCATCAATCTGGGCGATGACTATGAACTACTTGGAATAAAACTTTATCTGCTCGCCGAAAACAGTTTTCCCGCCGATGCAGAACTAGAGGTGTCTATTGCCGACGAACAAGATCACATTCTCGTAAATCTGGATGATTACCTTGTTAACACAGAATCTCCTACCCTTTTTGGCAGAACGGCTCTGGACCCGGTTCAAACCCTTTTGGTTTACCAACTCGATGAAGTAGGCGTAAACGCAATTCAATCGGGGGCTAAGTTTATTACAAATATTCAGTTTCAAACGACGAATTACCCAGATAGAATGGTGTTTACCGGCGACGATAAAATAGAATTGATCTTATCTGCAGATGCGGGCCTAACTTTGGATGTGGAATGACGAACATCAAATTTATATGGACGCTGGCCGGAATAATTCTGGCAAATACAGGTTTTGGACAAATTGACCTTTTAAAGGATGGTACCTTGCCCTATGATACCAACTCAACGGTTTTGTACCTTGCCCTATGATACCAACTCAACGGTTTTCGCGAATATAGGCATCCACCGCCACGACAATAGCAATGCAATATCCCGGGAACTCGGTGAGAAATTTCTTTTTGGGGGCCACATCGATGCCGGAATGAAAGACCGCGTGTATCAGAACCTTGACCCAATGAATAATTACGGCGCTTCCAGCGAAATCAGCGCCGATTTCATCTACTTTCCAGATGGGAAGGAAGTTGGATTTGGGGTAGGCTATGAATTCACTTCCTATCAGTCGCTTCAGTTCACTGCCGATTTATTTGAGCTGGTATTTTATGGAAATCAAGGGTTCAATGATCGCCCGGCAGACCTTTCCGGGACCACATTTCGGAATTACAATGCACATCGGATTTCTTTTACAGCTGTACAGAAATCTACGGGCTCTTTCGTAAGTCTCGGACTGTACAGTGGCTTACGGTACTCCGAATCCAGCGTGAATACCGGAGATGTAAGAACCCATTATTCAGATGTAAACGGCGAAACGGTTCCTTCTGAAGTCGATATTTATGCCCTGGGCTTTTACGCCGAGGATTTTACGTCAGATCGATTTTTGCAAAACGATTTAGGTCTCGGCGTAAGCATGGGGGTGAACTGGAATATTGGCAAGCATCAATTTTCTGCTCAAGCCAAAGACATCGGAGTCATTCATGTATCCGGCGCAGAGATCAGAGATACTTCGGGTACTTTTACCTTTTCGGGAATCAATTGGGATTTGGGCAGCAATTCAAACCCGGGAGATGTTTTTGAAACCTTAGAAGATAGCCTTTCTCCCAGCCAGCGAACTTCATCGGGAAAACTGCGGATGCTGCCGGCGCAATTTAAACTGCATTACTTTACTCCCCTATCCCAAAAGTTCTCGATAGCGGCAACAGGCAGATATGTTTTTGATTTGGAATTCGAACCCGAAATCACCGCCGCCTTAAATTACCATATCAACACAGCTAACACGCTAATTTGGCTCGATGGCTCTCTCGGCGGGTATAATTTTTACAGCTTCGGATTAGGGGCGCAAGTAGATATTGGCAATTCATCAATTATTTCAATTGGAACAAGACACGCTACCGGCCTATTCTATCGCGAAGCATCGGCATTTAGCGCGTCGGTAAAATATGCACTTCGGCTATGAGAAAAATCGTGTTTTGCTTCTTGTTGTTTTTCTCCTTGTTTACGTGCCGGGCACAGGAAATTTTCCAACGCTCATACGGCGGCTCGGGTAGCGACCACGGCCGCGCGGTAATCGAGTGCTCCACAGGTGGTTATTTAGTGGTGGGAAGCACCAATAGCTTTTACGATCCATCGGCAGATATGTATCTGCTCCGTGTAGACGAAGCCGGCGACTACTTGTGGGGTCGAAATATTGGCGAATCGGGAACACCCGAATGGGCTGTTGACGTGATGGAAGACGACGACGGAAACTTCCTGATCGCGGGTTATGGAATTAATTCGGAAAATTCTTCTTACGATGGTATCCTCTTAAAAACCGATTCGGAAGGCAATGAATTGTGGATGAAGTACTACGGCGGTTCAGACTGGGACTTCTTTGAAGCGATGACAACAGACGCCGACGGTATTATTTACCTCGCCGGGCAAACATCTGAGTCGGGCGTTCAAAAAGGCTGGATCGTAAAGGTGAATGAAATTGGAGTTGTGTTTAATGAAATTCCGATTGAAGAGACTGGAGATGCCCGCTTAACCGGTATAGCAAGTTGCGGAAACGGAACCATCGTGTTTGGCGGAGATGTTTACAATCCGCAAACGGAAGAGCGGTATTTTATCGGTGGCCGGCTTACGGACACGGGGGCCCTTGATTGGACTACGGTAATAACCGAACAGTATTTTTCGGCCGGAAAATGCGATTGCAATAGTGAGAATAACTTACTATCCACTGGCAGAGAGCCGGCCCTTTCAGAAAGTGGCGAATCGACAAATATGGGCGTTCTTAAATTAAACGGAACTGATGGTCAACTACAATGGTTTCAGGTTTTTAATACTGAGCTCAATTATGAAGGACGCGGCTTTGCCATTAGTAATGATGACTTTCTCTATGTGGGTGGTGCTGGCGAGAATATTTGTTGTGATGATTATGATTCATATACTGCTGTGCTCACTCCTAATGGGGAAGCTGTAAGCGCTGAGTTTACAGATGCTTTTGGTGGCGCCGATTTAGATAAATTATACGACATAGCAGTAACCTCTGATGGTGGCTATATCGCCACTGGGGAAACGAGAAGTTTTGGAAATAACTTTCAAGTTCACCTTGTTAAACTCGACCAAGACGGAACTCGTGATGAAACCAATGAAGACTTTCTCGATATAACAACAACAGATCACATCACCGAAGCGGATCAGAGTATTCGGGTATACCCCAACCCGGCGTCCGAAACGGTCACTATTGAGACGCCTTCTGACATTGATCCCATATCGCTGATTTCAACACGTGGGGTAATGCTACTCGAAAGAAAATTACCCAGAGGCAATTCCACCATCGCACTCGACGTGAGTTTATTAAGCTCAGGGATCTACACGGTACAAATCGAACTTTCTAACGGATCAATTTTTCACCGAAAAATCTCGCGGCGCTAGCGCAACGAGATGATTTTAATTTCCGTTCTGCGATTGTTCGCTCGTCCGGTAATGGTTTCGTTAGTGTCTATAGGTTGAGAATCGCCGTAACCTTTGGTCTCTATCCGATCTTCATCTACGTATTCGCGATCTGTGAAAAAACGCTTAACGGCTATAGCCCGTCGCTTCGAAAGATCGAGATTGTATTCCTTATCCCCCTGATTATCGGTATGACCACCAATTTCAATCCTCATATCCGGATGGCTTTCAAAAAATTCGGCCAACTCATTTAGCTCGGCTTGCGACTCTCTTTTAATCACGTCCTTGTCTACATCAAAAAACAAATTCTCAAGAACGATTTTCTTGTCTTTTGCAATTTTCTCAAGCTCAATGTCTACGTCGTAGCCTTCACCCTTGCCAGACTTCTCAAGCCTGAAAGTTTCTGAATGCGGCAAATAACCATCCGCTTTTACATTAAGTGCATATCGCTTGTCAGCGGGAATTGCCACGATGAACTCGCCGGTGATGGAGTCGCTCTCGAATGCCAGTCTAAGTCGCTGGTTTACGAAGTCGTTCAACACAAATTCGGCTTTAAGCGGTTCTTTGGTTTCGGCGTCTCGAACCCTTCCTTTGGCGTAATTAATGGGAAGCGGCCTCGCATCTTCGTAAAGCGGAAAGCTGTACAAATCGAGATCCCCAAAACCACCTTCGCGGTCGGATGCAAAGTAAGCCAGGTCGCCGTTTGGAGAAACTAAAAGGCTGTTTTCATCTTTGTGTGTATTGATGGGATATCCCAAATTAACGGGATCTTGCCAACGGCCACCTTCATCTCTTTTCGACATATATAAATCCAAAGCGCCCATTCCAGGATGTCCTTCAGAAGAGAAATACAGGGTATTTCCATCGGGGTGGATAAATACCGACTCCTCTCTTGCAGGCGTATTAATCTTTGAGCTTAGTTTTACCGGTATTCCCCAGTTTCCATTTGGTCGTTTTGTAGAATAATAGATGTCCTGTTCTTTTACGCCAGTTTTACTGGGAACACCGCGAATAAAAAATACGGTGTTTCCGTCGGCGGTTAAGCTCGGCTGTGTTTCCCAGTATTTCGTATTAATCGGTTTCCCAATATTTTTCGGTTCAGTCCATTTACCCGCAACATTCTTCGAGATAAAAAGGTCGCAACTGCCCTGACCCTTTCTATTTCCACCGTATTCGCCCATAAGCTCGCAAGCGGTGAAAACAAGTGTTTTACCATCGCCGGAAATACTCGGTGCTCCTTCGTTAAATTCAGAATTCAACTCCGGAATGGGAACAGCCGGAAACCAGGTGTCTTCGCGTAAAAAGCTCCTTAGAATTTCTTCGTTTTTTCCTTGATACGACCTGCCGTCCTTCACCAACCTGGTAAAAATAAAAGTCCCTTCATCGGCTGTAATGGACGGGTAATATTCGGGTCTGTCAGAGTTTATGGCTTTCCCCATATTTACCGGTTCAAAAGGCACTGGGTTTTGCAGTGCTTCAAGCGCGAACTCGCAATTCAATATTTCGCGGTTCGAGCGCTCTACCATATCATCGTTGAGATTTGGATAGGTTTTAAACTGCTCGAAGTGGGGCTGTGCTTCGGCGTATTTTCCCTGCTGCATTTCCAGCATGCCCAGAAAAAAGTAAGCGTTTCTGTAGTAGTCTGGATTGATGTCAATTGCAGCTTCGAGCGCCTTTTCTGCGTTTTCAACATCCTGCAATTCCGAATATATTTCGAACCTCAAAAGGTGAGGCTCAATAAAATCTACATCGCGGTCTAAGGCTTCATCTGTGTAAGAAAGTGCAAGGTCGTGATTTCTCAAATCGAATGCCGACATCGCGCTTTCATAAGCCTTTATGGCTTTGCTGTCGGTACTGGTGTAATCCTGAGCCTGAGCTGTGGTGCAACAAAGGATCAAAAATGCAATGGAATACTTCACCACCGAAGTGGAATTACGGTATATCCATGAATTTGTGGGTTTGGAGAGATATTTTCCAACGAGGGTTTTTCTTGACATATTCTATTATTAAAGGCAACATGGTATCTGTGCGATCCCATTCGGGTTGAAGATATAACAAACAATCGTTACGAACTAAATCTGCATGAGTTTCGGCCCATTTAAAATCACTTTTGTTGTAAACTACTATTTTCAATTCATCGGCCTGTTTGTGTACACCTTCCACCGGTTGCTTAAATTTCTTTGGTGATAAGCAAACCCAGTGCCAAAGTCCGGAAATGCGGTGTGCACCAGAAGTTTCGATATGCGTTCGGAGACCGGAGTTTCGCAGTGCCGAAGTGAGCTCGTCGAGGTCGTAAACAGTTGGTTCGCCACCTGTAATCACCACCATCTCGGCTCCAGATTGCCCGGTTACCCGAACGAGAGATTCAATCGATTCTTGTGGATATTTACTTCCATCCCAACTATCCTTCACGTCGCACCATAGGCAGCCTACGTCGCAGCCTGCCAACCGGATAAAATAAGCGGCACTACCGGTGTGGGCGCCTTCGCCTTGTATGGTGTAGAATTTTTCCATAACGGGCAGCCTTGATGCTGCAACTGATGGAATGGATGATGGGTGCATGTGGATGGATGAAATAAAAAAACCCGTGCGAGACGATTGTTTAGAAAAACTCTAAACGACATTGCTGGATCTGCCATTTTAGCTCGGTAATCCTCTCGTCAGTCCGAAGACTGAAACTCACCGGAGTGAGTCGAGGCCCGCCCTTACCAAAACGAGCTTGGAACCAATTTTTAATCTTGTTAGTTTTTCAAACTGATTTCTCGCACGGGAGTATCAATTTCTTGTGTACAAAGTTAACGGAAATCCCGATACGAGTAAAGGATTTCACCCCTTACTTGTAAACTGTTCTTCTTTATCGGCAAAGAGAATATTAAATGTAGTCAGCGAACCGTAAATTCGGCTGATATACTGCTGCATCTGCACTTTCTCGCCGTCGGTAAGCTTTTCGTTCGAATTGATATTCTGCTCCAAAACCCGGAGACGATCTCTCACCATCACAATCTTGTGCCAAAATGTGGTGATGGGCACTTCCTTCGATTGCAATTCAGGGTTACCCGGTTTAAAAACCATGGTTCCACCTTCCCACTTCTGAGCGAGTTGCAGGGTACCCGGTTTCTCTACAAATTCCTGAATGACCTTCCGCAGGGCAGTTTCTACATCGCTTAGATCGAGCGACTCAGGTTCCTGATCTCGCGGCGATTCTATTATTTTCAAGCCCTGATAGCTTCTCGAAATTTCCTTATCGCCTTCCGATTCGAAGAAGACTTCCATCATTTTTTCGCCGAAATCGACGACAATACCTTCGCCGAATTTATCGTGTTTTACGCGCGCACCAATGCCAAGGGTTGGAGTGTTTAAATCCATGGTTTATCTAGTTACCTATAATTAATTTCTGAGATTGAACCCGGTCGTTGCTCCGCACAATCAACAAGTAAACTCCGGGGTTATAATTCAAATTCAACCCTTCCGAAATACCCTGCCCATCAATCCAAATCGTTTCAGAACGCACTACCCTTCCGCTAATATCCGAAACAATGAAGTCTACCAGTTCTCCTCTAAGCTCCGACACCAGTAAATTTACATTACCCGATTGGGATGGATTTGGAAAAACCACAAAATCAAAGTCGGGACCTTCCTGCGACATGAGTTTCATCAGGGTCACCATATTTGGCGCGTACTCTTCCTTAAAGTCGTAATCAACCTGTTTAATTCGGTAATACGCTCTGCCCATCGGGGCTGTGCGATCGTTATAGCTGTAGTACTGTGTGGTATTGCTGTACCCGGCACCATCTATTTGAGCAATAGGTCTCCAGTTTTCTGCATCCAGAGATCGCTCTAAAACAAAGTGATCGTTATTAATTTCTGCCGAAGTTGCCCACGTCAGGGTATGCAAATTTCCATCTGTTTCGCCGTTGAAATAGAGCCAGGTTACCGGGAGGGGGTTTATTTCGTCTCGCGAGCCTATTGTGATTAACCTTTCTGAAAAGGAAAGATTATTTCCCGATGTAAAGCTTCCATCTGTAGCAGTTCCCGAATGGTCTTCGCCACCAAAACTATCCCAGGTATCTGCACCTGTATTGTAGCTTAGCACAACCAGCTTAGCCTGGTCTCCAGACAATTCAGCGACTCCAGAGTTTTCTCCCCAGCTCAAACCAACCTTTGAAGTGGTTGATGACGCACTATTGGAATTTACCTTCCAGTATTCTTGAATACTAATTGTTTTGATAATACTTGGATCTGAAGGAGCCATGGAAGTGACGCCGGGCTCAACAATGGCAAGCGTATCAAAATACTCTACAGTCCATACCCTCGGCATCGATCGGTCGGTCAGCACCAAAGGTCTGAAGCGATTGTTTTTTCCGACGGGAAACTTAATTTGAGACGAGCCTGAATTCAAACTCCAATCCATTGGACCATTGACGAAGGAATTTTCCGAGCCACCAGCTGGGATAACATCTATTCCAGAATTCGCGAATATGAGCTTAGCCCCATTAGTGGTATTTATTTTACCCAAAGTAAGCATTAAGGTATCAAGAATCTCAACAGGACTTTGAAGCGTTAATCCCTGACTGTTGTCGATTTGAAGCACTTTTATCTGATCTCCTGTTCCCGTAAAGTCTCCATTTATAAATTGTTCTGAATCGCCATCAAATATTAAAGCTGCACCGGTATTTCCACCCGTAATATCTCCAGATGTTTTATTCACGTTCCCTCGTATTCTCGTCCGTCTAAAAAGATCTCCCAAATCAAAGGAGCTTCCGCCGAGGTCTAAATCACCATTAACCGTGAGTGTCCCATTATTTCCAGACAGCACAGCACTTGAACCAGACATATTAAAGTTTCCATTTGCCAGAACATCTCCCCTGTCTAAATCAAAGCTCCCAGACTGCAGGTCAAGCAAGCTGTCTACTGAAAAAGTTGCATTATTCGCCGCTTTAAGGGTAGGTCCATCTATGGTAAAATCTTCACAAATAAGCACATCATTATTTGAGATGGACAGGTTCCCGGTT
>JAIVHP010000465.1 GCA_020201045.1 Flavobacteriales bacterium | reverse complement strand
AGGACTTGATGTCAGAGAAAAGCAATCGGGAACCTCGGTGAAAGGAAAACCCAGAATATCAAAAAGAGGCAATCGACACCTAAGAAAAGTGCTCTACATGCCTTCTCTCACAGCTGCGCGTTACAATATTGCTCAAAAAGACTTGTATGTCAGACTAATATCCAAGCACGGACTCAAGAAAAAAGCAGGTGTAGCGGTTCAACGTAAGATCTTGGAGCTTTCATACATCCTGGTGAAGACAGATGCCGATTTTGACCCTGAATACGAAAACAAAAAACTGCTTGCTCGTAAAATAGCAGAGGAACAGATCATTGCTGATTGTTCCCCTGCAGAAGCTGACTTATAGCCGCTTTAAGAAAACAAAATTAATCAAATCTTTCTTTGGATATTAACACAGAATCTCTGTGAACTCATAATTTGAGCTTTGGTTGTCCATTTTCTCAGAGTTCTCTGCGTAAATCAGTTAGCGATTAAGTTATATGATAGTCTCTGAGTTTTAAAAACCGTTAACATTGCATTCTACTGGCCTTTGCAATCGAAATTCAATGCGTTATTTCACAGTCTTTTCCCCAATCGATTTTTGTGATAAAGTCTTTCAGGGCAATCATTTCCACCTGCGCCAACCCCTTTCCAAATTGGGCAATAAAAAACAGCGTAATCCCCAACAAAAGGGAAATACCCACAACCCAAAGTCCCCATAGATCTTTTTTAAGCGACCACTGCGACATGGCAATGGTAGACCCGACGAGTGCAGAGAACCCGGCTAAAGCGTAGAAAAACATAAACATAGTCCAAACCACCGGTGCAGGAGCGAGCAGGCAGCGAATAAGGGTGCGCCCGGTTTCGGGATCATCGGCTATTGAAATATCCATTTGCGGCGACCAAAAGTGCTTCTTAGACCGGTGGATTCGGAGAACAATATGCCCTTTAACCAGCTCGCTCTCGTAGTTTTCGGGATTCCCGGTTTTGAGCTTTGCCGAAATCAAGTGTAACGATTCATCGGGATTGTGGCCGGTGAATATTTTGAATCGGGGACGAAATTCCAGGTCAGACATAGCGGTTAGCTCAGCATTTATTCAATTTTTTCATTTCGATTGGCTGCTTTTATCTCTTCCATCAAATCTTTAAAATCAATTTGGCCGTTGTGCGATAGCAGGTGGGCAGCAACTACAAGTGCTCTTCTAATCCGTATATCGGTAGATTTTACGCTGGCTACAAAATGAATAAGGTTCCGCTGTTTTCCCGGGGTGAGCTCTTCGAATAACTGGAATGCATCGGGGTCGGCGTCGAAAACGGCATCGAGCTCTTCCGGAAATGCCATTCCGTATTTGCTCTTGTCTTCCGCTAAAGCGATTTTCAATTCCTGTCCGAGCAGCAGGGCGTTGCTTTTGCAGAACTTTTTATTTAAAGTGATAAAAATGGTTCCCTTTCCGGAAGGCATTAGCGCAACGTGTAATTCTTCGCTACCATTTACCGAACAAACCACGCGCTTAACTCCGTTTTTCTTAAAGTCGTCGGCAATATTTTCGGGTACAAAAAAGCAATATCCCCATAGGTCGCCGGTCAATTTCAGCGTTTCGGGTCAGGCAAAGGAGTTGGGAAGTATTTCGCTGGAGGCATCGGCCGAAAGTCTGGACGAAGTGGTTATTGAAGCAAAGCAGATTAGAAAACCCATCGAAGCAACTGGAACGGGAATTACAGTTCGGCCAGATCAAAACCTTTCGAACGACGGCGGTTCTGTTTTGGATGTACTACGCACCACGCCGTCTATTACAGTTGCCGACGACGGGTCTTTTTCGATACGGGGGAGCAATGGAACCAATGTGTTGATTGATGGACGTAACTCCGCCCTTGGCGAAGAGCTAGATCAAATTCCCGCAAATGCGGTAGAGAGCATTGAAGTAATTAATAATCCCGACTCCAAGTACGACGCCCAGTCTGCCGGGGGTATTCTCAACATCAAATTAAAGAAGGGTAAGGGAAAAGGCACCAAGGGAAATGTTCAAACTACCGTTGGTACCCGCGGAAGAACGAACAGCTCGATACGCTTAAATCACCGAAGCGATAAGTTTAATGTGTACGGCGGTTACAATTTTCGCTATTGGCCCGGGGTTCGATCGAGTGAATCGCAGCGGATTGACTTTACCACAAACGAAGTTTTAGACCAAACTACCCGAAATTTGCGCTACCCGGCAGAACACACTGTAAATTACGGTGGCGATTACTTTTTTGGGAAGAACAAACTGAGTTACGAAGGATCGGCATCGCTTCAATCGCGCACTGAAAAACAGGATACAAGGGTGCGACTATTTGACCGGAGCAGCGACGAAACGATATTGCAATACACCCGTCTTGGAAATGAAAATCGAAATGAATCTATTTTCGACAATGCGATCATTTACGAGCGGATGTTCGACGATACCACCCGAAGTTTTCGCACTTACGCAAGCCATTCCTTTAGAGACCGCGATAGCGAGCAAGGTATCAACTCATACAGCGGCACGCTTTCTCCCGAAAACAGAGATCCATCGGGCAGGGAGCGGTTTACATTCGATCGCTTTATACACCGAGGGGTGTTTCAATCTGATTACGCTCAGAATTTGTTTGGCGGACGGTTTGAAACCGGGGTCAAATACAATATGAGAAGGCTCGACAACGACTACATCTACGAAATAGCAGATGAAACCGGAGCATTTATCAACCAGGAAAACGTGAGTAACCGATTTATTTACACCGAGCAAATTTCGGCGGGATACATCCAATACGGCAATGAAATCGGAAACTTAGAGTACTCGTTCGGGTCGCGGGTAGAGTGGAGTTTAATAGACACCGAACAGCGCACTACAACCGATAAGTTTCAGCAGAATTATGTGAATCTCTTTCCAAGTGCCCAATTGCTCTACAACTTCAACGACGAGCACGCCATCAAAGCATCTTACAGTCGCCGAATAGATCGGCCGGGTGGGTGGCGACTAAACCCCTTCCGCGATGTTACCGATTCGCTCAATCAACGCGAGGGAAATCCATT
>JAIVHP010000238.1 GCA_020201045.1 Flavobacteriales bacterium | reverse complement strand
GTTTTTCTACGCGGCGGTTTTCGGTAGAGACAACGGAACTTTCAATTAAGCCCGTGCGACCATTCGAACCTTTGTAAGCGTTGAAATAGATGTTTTCGGGAATGTATGGAAGTTCCAAATTAAACGCCGAAACAAATACGCTATCTATGCTCGCTCCAAAATTGGTGCTGGCAGAAAGCGTAGTGAGGTCCAGCACTCCGTCGCCATCGATATCTCCTAAAAGAGCTGAGTTTAAGAAAGTCATTGCCGGTGTTCGCAGGGGAAAGCCATCCAACTCTCCAGACCCATCCATCGCATAAGCGTGAACAAAGCCCTGCCCGTCTTCACTGGTGAATAGATTGCTGGTAAAAACCAGGTCAACCACACCGTTATCGTCGATGTCGGCCACGGTAATTACACCTTCATTTCCGCCAACTTTCGCAATCGGGAAGTTTGGCAGATCACTGCCATCTGACCCAAAGCCGTAGATCACATCCATGGGCATGGGAACTTCGCTTCCATCTGTATTGGGGTTTCCCATAAATATTTCAAAACTCCCATCCGCGTCGGTATCGGCTGCTGAGGGTGGGGCGTAGGTCCAACCTGGAGAAGCTACCGGCCAACCTTCTACGTAGTTCCCTTCGAAATCTACGGCGTAGTACTCGGCATTTTCGCCGTGGCGGCTGCCAATAATTTCCAGGTTTTCATCGCCATTCAGGTCTAATAACAGGGGCGATTGATATGACAAGCTCGCATCGGCGGGTACTTGTGGAAACCCTTCTAATATGTTTCCACTTGCGTCAAAGGCGTAAAGGCTGCCATCGGTAGATAAACCCGAAATTACATCTGTGACCCCATCGTTATTGATGTCGCCAACAGAGGGAGTGAAGGCTACCGTTGCGGTGGTTTCAATTGGCCATCCTTCCAGTTCTTCGCCGGTAATATCGAGTACATGTAGCAAGCCTGCAGAACCCGATATCCGTTCACCGGCAATAATTTCCATTACACCATCGCCATTTACATCGGCCATAACCGGCGCATTGATCATCCAGTGATCGTCGAAATTAACAGGCCATCCGGGCTTGTCGGTCCCATCTGCATTGAGTAAATATGTCCGACCCGAATAAATGGAAACTCCGGCGTTGTTTACCGCGATATCCCATTCTCCGTCGCCATCCATATCGTCTACCGTAGGAGGAAGAATATTGATACCGTCCATTGCCTTTTCCCAGAGAACCGTTCCATCTGAATTTAAAGCGTAAAAAGTTTGATCTGCCCCAAAAAGGATCTCATCCAAACCGTCGTTGTCTATATCTACGAGTGTGACGCCGCGGGTATTTTTAAACGATGGATTGGCTGGTCGGCCAAAAGGAAAACCTTCCAGGTGATCCGCGTCTCGCGCGCTTGCGGGGATTTCTATGGTTACATCTTCAAGAGTTAGCCGTCCGGAATCATCCAGCGATGCTCTTTTTGCATTGGTCTGCGACCAGGCCGGAACTGCGATAAGCGCCGCTCCAATAATTGAGAATATAATTCTCTTCATAGGATTTGTGTATTTGATGAATAGATACGGCAATGTAAGCTGCTACTTTTTGGCTTTTAGCTGTTGCTTTTGGCTTTCTGTGAAAGTTGCCACTGGGTAGATTTAGGCTGAATAAGCTCCAGGCTCACTTACTGATCTCATCTTTAAACAAGTGAAATCAAAACTTTTTATTTTAAACTTGGAATCCCAAACCACATATATCGGATCAAACTTTCTCTTTTATGAATTTGAGCGCCGATGATGCCACGATTATCCTTGCGCCCGGAAAAAATTAAATTTTAACTTGCGGCATTCTAAAATCTTCAGACGATGATACTCGATGACGATCACAGTAAGCTACCGGTTATCACTTACCGGGCTGGATATTCTTTTGCGGTTTCCGTTGTAGTCGTGGGCGCGGTGATTGCATTAGTTGGCCTTCTCACCATTTTTGTCGCCCCCATTATAGGATTCTTTATGGT
>JAIVHP010000464.1 GCA_020201045.1 Flavobacteriales bacterium | reverse complement strand
GAAGCTGACGGAATAGTGCAGGACGGCGGTTCTATTTCGGACGACGCTGTTGTATCTACAGTGGCCTTCGGGTTTAGAATTACCCAGTCTGGAGCTGCCAGCCCCGTGAATAGCCACTATTTCGACGATATCTCGGTGGGCGCCATACCCGTAGACGAAACGTCTCCGGAGCTTCTGGATGTTGAATTTTCATCGGCAAACGAATTGGCCCTTACATTCAGTGAATTTCTCGATACGGAAACCGCCGAAAATCCCGCAAATTATGTCTTGGATGGTGGGATCGGAACACCCCAATCGGCCGAACTGAATGCGGAGAATCCCGCAGTGGTGAGTATCCTGCTCAACGCAGATCTGGAGAGTGGCATTACATACGAAATGACCGTTTCGGGGGTGGAAGACCTGGCCGGTAATTCCACACAAAATCAGGTGTTTTCGTTTTTCTATTTCGAAACATCTACCGCGCAATTTAAGGACATCGTATTCAACGAAATCCTGGCAGATCCAAGTCCGGCCATTGCCCTACCCGACGAAGAGTTTATCGAGCTCTACAACCCGACGGGAAATTATTTTTCGCTGGAAGACTTTGTGCTGGTAAACACCACAACAGAGCGAACGCTACCGGACTTTGTCCTTTTTCCCGATTCGCATGTGCTCATTTGCGCTATTTCGGATACGGCTCTTTACAGTCCCTTCGGAAACGTAATTGGGCTTCCTTCTTTTGTTGCTCTGGCCAATTCGGGCGACAGCCTTACTTTGCTAAATAATCAGGGCGCTATTACCGATGTTGTATCCTACTCCGACGCGTGGTATGGGAGCTCCGAAACCAGCGGGGGCGGGTACTCTTTAGAGCTGGTCAATCCCTTTGCACCGTGCTCGGGGTCCGAGAACTGGACCGCGTCAAACCACCCTTCTGGCGGCACACCCGGCGGGCAAAACTCGGTTTTTGACGATACGCCCGATACGGAGCCGCCGGCAATTACCGAAGCCGCGGTTTTGGCTCCCAATAGGGTGCAGTTGCGCTTCAGCGAAGCGATGGACGAGCAATCGGTAATCGATGGCACATTCGTGTGGAGTCAGGACATCGAAAACGCGGAAGTCAGTGTTGGCTCGGACCAGCTCACTGCCGAGTTGCTCCTGGCCGGAGAATTAAAAATCGGAATTCTCTACAGCCTTGCTGTCAGCGGTGTTTCAGATTGCGCGGGCAACGAGATACTTCCGGGAACCACCGTAGAGATACTTTTCGGCGAAGAGCCCGCTCCGGGAGATTTGCTCGTGTCGGAAATAATGGCCGATCCAACCCCGGCCGTCGGCTTGCCCGAAGCGGAGTATTTTGAACTGTACAACAACAGCGACAAGGCTATCGAACTTTTGGGATGCGCCATAGAAGACAAGGTGTTCGCAGCGAGCAAAGTGCTCCTTCCGGGGAATTATTTGCTCTGTATAGACGATGCTTTGGAAGAAGAGTTCACCGGCTTTTCCAATTATTACAGGGTTTCTGAGCTGGGGAGCACATTTTTCACAAACGGCGGCCGCGAGGTAAATATTTTCAACCCTTCCGGGGAAAGGGTAGACTATGTAAACTACGACCTTTCCTGGTATGGCGATGCCGAAAAGGCGGATGGTGGATACAGCCTGGAGCGGATCAACCTGAATGAGCCCTGCCGGGGAGGCGATAACTGGGCCGCATCAAACAACCCCATCGGCGGAAGCCCCGGCGATACCAATAGCATTTATTCCGAACTGCCCGACACCCTGCCCCCGGTTTTGATCTCTGCTTTGGTGCGCGATAGCGCAACCGTGGAATTGGTTTTTAGTGAAGTAATAGATGAGCTCAGCGCCGTTTTGGCACTTGTAGATATTGCTCCCGAGCTGGAAATTGCCGCGGTAAATGCCATTTTACCCCTGGGTACTTCCATGGAAGTTACTTTTGCATCGCCCCTTGCCTTTGATGTGATTTACGAATTGGGAATAAGCGAAATAGCAGATTGCA
>JAIVHP010000054.1 GCA_020201045.1 Flavobacteriales bacterium | reverse complement strand
TTGCAGTTGTCGCCGTTTCCAGAAAAGAAACTCGCCGAGGCCGACGCGACCAAACTGCAAATGGTTTCGGAGCTGGCGCAGTTCTCCAGCGCCGGATTGTTTGAAACGGTGAACTCGCCCACCATAGTTGGCTCTTCGCCAAAGCTGATCGTGGTTAGAGATGCATTATTCGAAATTTCCACGGCAATTCCGGAAATGCTCACCAGCTCGTTTAGTCCGGAAGTATTCTGAAGGTTGGGATTGTCTTTAATTTGTAGGGCTTCTGTGGAAGTGAGTCCGGTAAATTGGGGTAGAGCGCTTAAACCGGTATTTTCAAATCTGATATTCTCAGGAATTGATATGCTATCGAAAGTAAAAACACCTTCCAGTTCCGGCACATCTCTTATTTCCATTCGGTCCATATAAACCACCCCCGCCAGGGCCGAGATATCTGTCAGGGAAGGAATCTTTCGTAAATCCAAGCGGTTAAGGGTGTCGAGTGCTTGCAAACCGTTTAGGCTTTCAAACTGGTGAATGCCTTCCAAATTCGTTCCAGTAATTTCAAGTTTATCGGTGTAGAGAAGGGAATCCAATCCGGAAAAATCAATTAGGGAAGACTCATTTCCCAGAGATACGCTTATACCCTGATCAATTCTCCTTAGCTTCGGAAAACTGGGCAAATACTCAAAGCCGGGCGATTCAATTTGCATACCCAAACCGACTCCACTGATTAACTCCAAATCGTCGAAGCCTGTAATGTAATCGGCTGCATCTATCCTGATGGACATGCTCCCGGCGCGAAGAAATGCCCCTGTGATGTTGATAGTATCCGCGTTGTTTACCGTTATCCCAATATCTTGATCGACAATAAGTGAATCTACGTTCTCTCCAACCCGCACATCCAAACTTTCCACAGGGTTACTGCACGTTATGAGTCCGCTCTCTTCGGGATTGAAAAAAAACAGAACTTCCCCCGCCTTCCGTAAATCCTTAAAAGCATTGAAAACCCCGGCATTACAGCTCGACAACCTCAGAGATCCGGTTAATTCGGTCACACCGTTTAATACGCTCAGGTTCTCCAATTCACCGTTGTTGATGATGCCGATGCTATGGGCCTTTACGAGATTTTCGGCTCCTGTGATTTCTGTGAGGTTATGGGCATTCGCTACAAACAGTCCAAGAGTGGGGCTCGACGCAACAGGCAGAGACATGTCTGTTACACCATTGGGAATATATACCGTTTGCAAGCCTTCTTCTCCGTTCTGAAAACCCGAAATGCTGAAACTGCCCAGTTTCAATAAATTTGGAAAAGCTGGAGTGATTGAGAATCCGTTGCAATTCGATAGGGAAAACTCACCAATGCTGTCAATCTGCGCAAAATCGGGTAGCTCATCGTCGATATGTGTATCTCTTAAATTAAATCTTGTCATCCACCCTTCTAGTCCTTCAATCGGATCTAAAGATTCGATAAAACAACTCCCAATTCCGGTGCCGTTGCTGGCAAAAAAATGCAGCGAATCCAGGTTTTCCAAGCCGTATAAATTGGCGAATTCAATATTGCTCGAAATTGTATCGACAAAACCGAGGTTGCTTATTTGCAGTGAATTGATATAAGTCAGATTACTCAGTCCATCCAAATTGAGAATGGGGTCGTCTTCCGATTCGCTTACCGCGTTTATTTCGTAAATCACTTCCGTACAATCGGGATACTCCACGGCAAAATTGTCGACTTCTGTTTGCGACACAAACACAATGGTATCGGTGGGGCATTGAGCAACCGATTGAAAAATAGATAAGACTCCGATAAGGCCAAAAATAAACTTCATGCGTATGCCGATTTCGATTAAAGCTAAAATAGTGTTTACACATCGAAAATCGCAGGCCAAATGGGCTTTGGCTACTAAATGTCTACCTCTATTTCCATCGGAAACGAATTAACCGGTAACCGTCGCCTTTTTCTAAGTCTTAACTCTTCAGAAAGTTCCGCAATACGTATTGCAAAATACCGCCATTTTGGTAATAGGCTACTTCAATTTCCGAATCGAGTCGTGCAACGAGCTCGAAGCCTACCACTTTTCCATCTTCGTTTTCGGCTGTTGCCTTTAGTTTCTTCATCGGCGTAAGCCCTTCGGCGATTCCGGTGATGGAAATTTTCTCCTTTCCGGTTAAGCCCAGTGCTTCTGCCGATCCGCCATCGGCGAACTCCAACGGCAAAACACCCATACCAACCAAATTGCTCCGGTGGATGCGCTCGTAACTTTCGGCGATTACGGCCTTAATTCCGAGTAAGTACGTACCCTTTGCCGCCCAATCGCGCGATGAGCCGCTACCGTACTCTTTTCCGGCAAGCACTACCAATGGTGTATCTTCTTTGCGGTATCGCTCAGCCGCATCAAAAACCGTGGTTTCATCTCCAGATGGAATGTGAATGGTATATCCACCTTCCCGGTCGACGAGTTGATTTTTGATTCGCACATTCGCAAAAGTTCCCCGCGTCATCACCTCATCGTTTCCACGACGGCTTCCGTAAGAATTAAAATCCTTTTTATCCACACCACGCGATTTCAGGTATTGCCCCGCAGGTGAATCTTCGCTAAAAGCCCCTGCCGGAGAAATGTGGTCGGTGGTAATAGAATCTCCGAGTTTTAAGAGCGGATATGCACCCTGAATATCTTCGAATGCAGCGGGTTCTACAGGTAAATCGACAAAGAAAGGGGCTTCTTTAATGTAGGTGGAATCATCCTGCCACTCGTAGCTCTCGGTATCGGGGGCCTTCAGGTTTCTCCATTGCTCATTTCCCTCGAAAATTTCGCCGTAATTTTTTTCGAAATCCTTTGGAGTAAGCACATCGCTCATTACTTCCATGATTTCTTCTGTTGTAGGCCAGATGTCTCTGAGATATACCGGCTCCAAATTGGGGTCGTAGCCCAGGGGCTCTTCTTCCAGGTTAATGTCTACCCTTCCGGCGAGGGCAAATGCCACGACCAGCATAGGAGACATCAAAAAGTTCATTTTCACCTGCGGGTGCACGCGCGCTTCAAAATTCCGGTTGCCCGATAATGCCGATGCCACAATTAGGTCGTTGTCTTCAACGGCCTTGGCTATATGCCTTGGCAAGGGTCCGCTGTTTCCGATACACGACGTGCATCCATAACCTACGGTGTGAAAGCGCAATGCTTCCAGGTCGCCGAGAAGATCTGCCGCTTCCAGATAGTCGGTAACCACTTTCGATCCCGGTGCCAGGCTTGTTTTCACCCAGGGTTTTACATCAATTCCCTTCTCCAGTGCTTTTCGCGCTACCAGGCCGGCTCCCAGCATTACACTGGGGTTCGAAGTATTTGTGCAGCTTGTGATGGCCGCAATCACCACTGCCCCATCGCTTAGCGTAAATTCTTCGTTGTGGATGCGTACATCCACTGATTTCAATCCGTTCTCTTCTTTGGTTTTGTACTCTACCGCAACGTCTGCGTCTTCCTGCTTCTCGTTTTTCTGGCTTCCGCCTTCGGCGTACCATTTTCCTACTTCGCGTTTATCGGGATCAATGTAGCTCCGGCCAAATTCAGACTCGAGTAAACTTTGAAAGGATGTGTTCAATTTATTCAGCAAGATTTTGTCTTGCGGCCTTTTCGGCCCGGCAACGGTGGGCCGCACATCGTCTAAATCCAATTCCAAAACTTCGGAGTATGCGATTGCATCTTCATTTTCGCGCCAGAGTAGGTTCTCTCTACAGTAATCTTCAACGAGTTCAATTTGCTCTGGCGACCTGTTTGAAGAAGCCATGTATTTCAAGGTCTGATCGTCGATGGGGAAATACGTAACCGTACAACCAAACTCTGGAGACATATTGGAAATCGTCGCCCGGTCGGGAACGGACAGGTGATCCAATCCGGGGCCATAAACTTCTACAAATTTCCCCACCACCCCGTGAGATCGCAGCAAATGTGTAATGGTGAGCACCATATCGGTAGCCGTTGTTCCAGCGGGCAGCTTTCCGGTTAATTTCAACCCAATAACTTCAGGCATAATGAAGTAGATGGGCTGTCCCAGAAGGGCAGCTTCTGCTTCAATTCCGCCAACGCCCCAGCCCACAACACCAATACCATTTACCATTGGGGTGTGCGAGTCAGTACCGACAAGGGTATCGGGAAACACCATTCCATCGCGGTCGATAACCCCCTTTGCCAGATACTCCAGGTTTACCTGATGGCAAATACCCATACCGGGGGGCACTACCGAAAAGTTATCGAATCCCTTCTGAGCCCATTTCAGCAATTGGTAGCGTTCTCCGTTGCGCTCGTACTCCGTGTCTACGTTTCTTTTGTACGAATTTTTGGTTCCGTAGTAATCTACCTGCACGGAGTGGTCTATCACCAGGTCAACCGGAACCAGGGGATTGATCAGCGCAGGGTCTTTACCCTTTCGCTTGGCTTCGGCGCGCAGCGATGCAATATCCACAACAGCGGGCACCCCGGTAAAATCCTGCATTAAAACCCTGGCCGGTTTATAGGGAATATCCTTGTCGCTGGGCTCGGGTTTCCAGTTTAAAATGGTCTCTATATTCTCGGCGGTTATTGCAAAATCATCAAAGTTCCGAATGGCGTTTTCCAAAAGAATCCGAATCGAAAATGGCAAGTGAGACACCTTGTGACCTTTGTCTTCCAGTGCTTTCAAACTGAAGTATTTTCGGTCTCCTTCCTGGGTTTTTAATGTTTTTACAATTCCGTATGGGTTATTTGATTCACTCATAGTTTCAAGTTTTGTAGTTGGAAAATATACACAACTCTATCGGAATATTGGAATAATGATGGCAAAAAAACGCTAAACGCCGGTTTTGATAATAGAAGTCAGTTGCCCGTCAATATGCTTGTTTGATTCAGAATCTTCCATTTCAGTTTTTAACTTTACGGGAAACCAAGAAAAAAACAAACGATGCAAAAGCCAGATTTTAGCGGATTACGAGCTGTTTTTGTGAACTGTACCTTGAAAAAATCGCCTGAGAAAAGCCACACCCGCGGACTCATTGACCTCTCGGCGGGAATTATGGAACGGGAAGGCGTAGAAGTAGACCACATTAGATTGGTAGACCACCGGGTAGCTTTCGGTGTGCAGCCCGATATGACCGAGCAGGGGTGGGACGAAGACGAATGGCCGCAGCTTTTCGAGCGCATTATTTCGGCGAATATCTTAATTATCGGTACGCCGATATGGCTCGGCGAGAAATCGTCGGTGGCTTCGCTTTTAATCGAAAGACTCTACAGCATGAGTGCGAAACAGAACGACAAGGGCCAGTACATTTACTACGGCAGAGCAGGTGGCTGCATTGTAACGGGGAATGAAGATGGAGTAAAACACGTAGCCATGGGAACCTTGTATGCACTGCAACATCTGGGATACAGCATTCCGCCGCAAGCCGATAGCGGTTGGATTGGCGAAGTGGGCCCCGGACCGAGTTACCTCGACGACGAATCGAATGCCGCGGAAAACGACTTCACCAATAAAAACACCACCTTTATGACCTACAACCTGCTTCACCTGGCCAAAATGCTAGACGATACCAATGGCTACCCCGCTTATGGAAACGCAGTTACGAAGTGGAAAGACGGCGAAAAATGGGCATTTCAAAATCCGGAATACCGGTGAAGTTTATGATGAACTAAAGCGATACCAAATTCAAAAATAATCTACAGCCTTTTCTGCTAAACCTGAAGCGCTCAAAGTGATCGGTCTGAATCTCTGTAGCCAGCAAAATTGCTTCCGCTTTACCTTCAGCAATTTCCGAAAAATATTTTATACGGGCTACCCATTTAAATCGCGAATAAGATTTTGAAAGGTTATTAAGTCTATGTTGGCTTTCAATCCATTGAAATCTTTAAAGTTCATCTTGTTCCCGAACATTCATCGTTCTATTTCAATCTATGCTCTGCGAAACCTAAGATGGAACGTAGGCAAAAAAAGATAGCACAGACGCTTGAGCTCCGCCTTGTGCCGGAGTCCAAGTATCTGCTTAGATAGTTTAAAAAATAGCGCTGAGTGCAGTGAGAAAATGGACCAGAAGGGCGTGTTTTGACGAGTACACAGAGGCGTGCAAGCACGCTGTGAGAACTCAGTTCCTCTATGAGCACCGCTCCCATTATCTATTTTGATAACTGATATTTAACTGATTATTCGAAATCAAGCGATTTTGTTATATAAAAGGTTAATGAGAGAAACTCTGTCTGATGCTTGCTCTCACTGATCGCTTGCGATCTCGGCGCACTCATCAATTTGAGCTTTGGTTGTCCTTTTTCTCAGAGTACTCTGCGTAAATCAAACGCTAGTTTCTTAAAATTTCTTTTTTTTGAAACTTGCGAACTAGACGAGTAATCTAACATTTAATTGCCTGTTTGTCTTCAATTTCAACGACGTCAATCCAGGGAAACTCTAATAAATCGCTGTAGTAATCTTTATTTTTTCCAGCTTCAACCTCGTCATAAACCGCCCTGGGAATTAGAATTTTTTTGTAGAGCGACTCAAGAATGTCGAGTCGGGATATTCTGAGTAGAGAGATTAAAGGTGTTGTATTTGATACAACCTTAAGCATTGGAAATATCTTCTTTTAGCTCATCAAGATCACTTGTTCCGAAAGCGGAAACTTTGTAAGCAGCCAATAATTCGATAAAATCGATTCTTTTAACACCCAAGACTTTGGCTGCCACACCAGAAGATATTTTCCCCATTTCATAGAGCTTAACCAAGGAAGTTCTCTTTATTTCAGTTTGAAAATCCTTTCCTGCCAATTTCAGCGAGTTGGCCAATGATTCCGGGTATTCTACACTTATTTTTTTTCCCATAATCCTATTACAAATATACAGATATCTACCAATGGTTTTTAGACCTACTACTGGAATGTCTATTTTTACTGCTAAAATGAGCAATGTGCGAACGTAATTACCTGGCCAAAATGCTAGGCGATACGAATGGCTACCCCGCTTATGGAAACGCAGTAACAGCGTGGAAAGACGACGAAAAATGGGCGTTTCAGAATCCGGAGTACCGGTGAAAATATGGGCAGATTTAAATTGTATGGGATACTCATACAGTCACTTCATCGTTTAATCTAATGGCCTGCCGTAAAAACACAACTCTTTTCAGCACCAATCTCTTGAAAATGGCATAAATCAAAAATAAAAGCTTACTTTTGAATTCACTCGGGAACTTTTCAATGGCAATCGCTTCTTTCATCGTCTCACTCTACAGCGGTTGTCGAAAGTTCCCGAGGTAGTTTTTCTGTTTCATAGCAACCAAAACCCTTCGAACGAGAAGGGTTTTGGCTTTTTTACAGGGGGTAGTAAACGCGCTGACCTGACAGGTTTCTAAACACCTGTAAGGTCTCGGTAATTCAAAGTGCTCAGCGACAGTTGAGAAGGTTCAAAAACACGCAAAGCCCATAGGGTTCAAGTAAAAGGTAGACCACCGGCGATCCTTTTCGCTAAAACCTTACAACTGGTGTAGGTTGCAAGACATAGTGGAATTAGGGTGTAACCAGCTCCATTCATATCCCAACAGTTCGCGCCCCCTAACCTTACAGGTTTTTCCGACCTGTAAGGTCTCGGTTGCAAACCAAAAAGGTGCCCAAAAAGCACACCCACTCCCTTGGAGAATCGGGCTAAAAATTCTGAAAGACAAAGAAATTCACGGATATTTTTTAGCGCTCATTTAAAAGACCTTACAGGTTCGGGAAACCCATCAGGTATACCATTCATCTTCAGTTTTTTAATAGTTTAAGCGGGTATTACAATTAGAGATCAAGACGGGCTGTTTCTGCGTTCATTTCCAATCTCTTGTAACTTTTGGACTGACTAATAAAACGGCTATATTTGTATTAAAACACAGTGTATGTCAACCGCCGAACTCAATCGAAAAAAACTTGAGCTAATAGCATGGATCAATCGGCTAAATGACGAGAACATCATAGAATTCCTGGATGCATTTAAAGGTTCTAAGGCAAATGAAGATTGGTGGGACGAGCTTTCGGAAGGCCAAAAGAAAAGGATACAAAAAGGACTCGATGATGCTAAAGAAGGGAAACTAGTTTCTTCTAAAGAGTTTTGGGATAAATTGAAGAATGGTTGAGCGCAAAAAGTGGGAGGTCGACTACTCGACTCAATCATTGAAAAATGCTCAAGAAATTGTCTTTTATCTGGGTACAAAGTTCTCTCAAAAGGAAATAGATAAGTTTTACCGGTCTCTTGAAGATTTTGAAAAAATCATCGGCTTGTATCCAACTCTGTATCCCGAATCAACTAAAAATCATATTCGCAGAGCCGTATTGAGTAGAGTCTTATCTGTCTATTACACCTTAAAGCGGGATAGAATTACCGTAGTGGCAATTTTAGACAATCGATGGGAAGAGGAACATAGAATCTAATTGCTCTAAAGAACCGAGAGCCAATTAAGAAAATGGCGACTGCGCTGAGACATACATAAACGCATAATTTCTCTACTTGAATTTACCGCCGCTGAATTTTTAATCGATCAAGCTTCTATCTCAATCAGAAAAGCTTTCCTCCAGGGTTTAGTAAACGCGGTGACCTGACAGGTTTCTAAACACCTGTAAGGTCTCGGTAATTCAAAG
>JAIVHP010000463.1:1879-3871 GCA_020201045.1 Flavobacteriales bacterium | reverse complement strand
GAATATTTATTGCCCCGGCAGGGACATATTACATCATGGTGCATGGCGTTAGTGAAACCGCAAGCGGAAATTTTACCCTGTCGCTTTCATGCGAAGCCATATCATCGACTGATATAAATGCCGTGATATCGTGGAATACAGCCTGCGGAGAACGAGAAGGTGAGCTTGAGTTCTTCAACGCGGGTACTTCAGATTTGGCGGGCGCTTATCCAATTACGGTTTCCGAAAATGGCTCTTTTTCCCTAAGTGTAGATATCTCCGGCAATTATGATATCTTTTTGAAAGTAGACGGATACCTGGCCGTGGATGAGCCAGATGTTTTGCTTCAGGGAAACAATCTGGATATCGTGTTTGATACGCCCATTCCCGGCGATATAACCGGTTCGAATGCTGTGGGGCTGCCAGATTTCTCTGCCTTCTCTGCCGCCTATGGATTAAATGCCGGTTCTCCAGGCTTTAACCCACTCGCCGACTTCAATTGCGATGGGGCTATAAATCTGCAAGACTTTTCAGTTTTTAGCACCAATTATGGCGCAAACGGTGTGGAGCCTTGAAAAATTCTGATTGCGCGTAACTTAGCCCTAAGCCGTTAGTTAATTCAGTATTATGGTGTTTCTATCAGTAGCACATCGTTGAACCATAATAAATCGTCGGTGAATGGCTTGAAAAGCTACCCCAAAGTGGTTAGTTTGTAAAATAAAATTGACTTCAGGGAATTTCTGCCATAGCTTTGCATCCGCAGTTAAGAGTAGTTTATGCTTGGTACTGTGCTTTAACCAACTACGAATTTTAACATAAGATGCAATGAAACAACTTCTACATCCCTATTGGAACAGTTGCGCGATTAATACATGCAATACGTGTGTCTTACGCTCAATTTCAAGACTATTGTTGTTATCGGCAATGGTCTTTTTTGTTTCTGGGCTTCAGGCTCAGGAATCAATACACGCTACCGATAAGCACCAAACGGCAGAGCAGGTTTTGCAGCCCGATGTGATTGTTGGAAACCCCTACAATACCAAAGTACAACTCAATCAGGGGGGTTGCTAAAACTGGCGTAACGCCTAATCCCGATCTACCATCAGATATCGCATGCGATCAGATTCGCATTGTGCTTATGCTCGATGAGTCAGGGTCGATTACCGAAGATCAAACCCCCGGAGCTGCCAATCAGGTTCGCGACGGTGCAATGGCTTTGGTAAATGCTTTGAATGGTTCGGGTGCTGAACTCCGGGTTGTTGAGTTCGCCACAGAATCATCGATTTTAGATCTCGGCTCATCAGCCGAAGTAGACGGTGGGTTTCTGTCTAATTTTGACGATTACCTCAATGGATCGTTCAACGGACAGTCTTACAACCCAGAATCTGTAGCACCCTGCACGGGTTGGACGAACTGGGATGCGGCTTTAGACGACGCATCCAGTCTACCCGCAGATTTGATCATCTTTTTTACCGATGGTAACCCAACTGCTTACAATGTGGGTAACAATAATGGTGACTGTGCTGGAAATGACGTTCTCACCCCCAATTCCAATGATTTCAGTTACCCCACTGCGCTAGCTCGCGCACGCTCTGAAGCGAACTCCATTAAAGCTGCCGGCACACATATGTTTGTTGCAGCTGTTGGAGATGTGAATGTGACTAATATTCAGGAAGTTTCTGGAAACGACGACTACGCCAGCAACGGTAGTATTTTTACCGACGATTACGCTATCGGCTCTTTCGATGCCCTTGCAGACGACCTAAGCAGCCTTGTAAACGCAATCTGCGGTACGGAAATCGATTTTGAAAAAACAGTATCGCAATCAGATATTTGCTATGGTGATGCAGTAACTTTTACGCTAACGGTAACCAATACGGGTGGCGAAAACGACTTCGACGCTTTTAACGTCGCCATTGAAGATGAACTCCCCGCTGAATTTTCAAACATACAAATACTTAATGCTCCCATAACTGGAGCTTCCATTTCTGGAAATACCTTAACGTATGACGT
>JAIVHP010000463.1:0-1873 GCA_020201045.1 Flavobacteriales bacterium | reverse complement strand
GGAGAATCTGCATCAATTCAAATAAGTGCTGAAGTTGAAGGCCCTGCCGGTGCATACTCTAACGATGCTTTGGCTTCTGCCGATAATGCCGACAATGTTTCTGATTCGGCAACGATTAATGTGGATGGCGAAGCGCCGGAAATTACGTGTCCTGAAACGGTTACGGTTGATTGCGCGGATAGTACATCTCCATCCAACACGGGCTACCCCGAAACGTCGGATAACTGCAACGGCGACGTAGAATTTTCTTACGAAGATGAAGTGTCCGTATCGACTTGTCCTATCGGACAGACTATTTCAAGAACATGGACTGCAACAGACGAAGCAGGAAACACCGCGCAGTGCACTCAGGAAATTACAGTGCTCGGCGGAGCGTCATGTTCTTCAGACATTTCTTGTCAGGCAAATGATGCTATTAGTATCGGAAATGACGAAGTAACTTTTGCCGGAGTTCGCTACGATTACCCACAACCGGGTCAAAGTACCTGGTACTACTGTGTGGAAAGCGGGTCGAGCCCGGCACTCAGCCACTTCAATTTTGGATTGAGTGAAATTTGTATCGACGACTATGTGGCTGCTGGTATCTGGTCAAACAACGGCGACAATCTTGGAGGTGGCGGATCGCCATCGTATGGTGTGGATGGATCAACCGGTTTTTTCGGGTTGAAATTTGACCAGGGCTTTAACAGCGGCGAAAGCAGACAGTATTACTTTACCGTAGAAGGGAATTTCCTTATCGGTTCAATCGATGGGATTTCCAAAGGTGGATCCGATTTTGACGTGGCTTCTATTCCTGGGCCGATCACTTCCTGCGAAGAAATACAGCCCGTACAGCTCGTTTGCCCCGACGATATCGATGGGGTTTGTGACGCTGTAGTGGAGTATGAGCTTCCCGAAATAATTGGAGACTGTAGCGCTGGAGCATCACTTGAACTCATTGAAGGGTTCGAAAGCGGATCAGAATTTCCTGTGGGCACTACAACGGTAACTTACCAGGTTACCGATCAAAATGGGTTTACAGCTGAATGCAGCTTTGATGTCACTGTTCTGCCATCTACCGAATCAACAGAAGAAATTACAGCTTGCGACTCTTACGAGTGGAAAGGAGAACTCTATGAGTCATCCGGAACGTACACTTTCGATACGTTGAATGTAGCAGGTTGCGACAGCACAATAACGCTTAACTTGACCATCAACGAATCGACCGAGTCGAGTGAAGAAATTACAGCTTGCGATTCTTACGAATGGAAAGGAGAACTTTATGAGTCATCCGGAACATACACTTTCGATACATTGAATGTAGCTGGTTGCGATAGTACGATTACGCTTGATCTGACCATAAACGAATCAACAGAATCTTTCGACGAATTAACCGCTTGTGATTCTTACGAGTGGAACGGAGAAGTTTACACCGAAAGTGGAAACTACGAAGCTGGACCATTTGAAAATGCTGCGGGTTGCGATTCCATTGCCAACCTTGCGTTGACCATTAACGAGTCTACGGAATCATTTGACGAATTAACCGCTTGCGATTCTTATGAGTGGAACGGAGAAGTTTACACCGAAACCGGAAACTACCAGGCCGGACCATTTGAGAACGCCGCAGGTTGCGACTCGATTGCAAACCTTGCCTTGACGATCAACGAGTCTACCGAATCATTTGACGAAGTAACCGCTTGCGATTCTTACGAATGGAATGGCGTAACGTACACTGAAAGTGGAAACTACGAAGCTGGTCCATTTGAGAATACCGTGGGTTGCGACTCGATTGCAAACCTTGCCTTGACCATTAACGAGTCTACGGAATCATTCGACGAAGTAACGGCCTGCGACTCTTACGAGTGGAACGGAGAAGTTTACACCGAAAGTGGAA
>JAIVHP010000462.1 GCA_020201045.1 Flavobacteriales bacterium | reverse complement strand
GTATATGGTTTCGCCCATAAATTCGCCGCGACTTCCAATAATCAGATCTTTCAGTCCGTTGCCGCTTACATCGGCGAGTGCCGGGGCGGCAACTTCTCCGTAATCTATGGTTTCATCTTGCAGAAAGTCGTTTTGGATAAAATTGAAATCGGGGGCATTATCGAGCCCATCGTTTCGGTAGTACCAAATAGATTTTTTGTTTATCGCTCCTGTTGCTGCGTTTACACCCACCGTTAAGTCTCGCGCGCCATCCCCATCGATGTCTTCGTAAAACCCCGCAGGGAAGTTATTCATATCCACGGGCATGGCTCCAAAGTCGTAGGGAAACTGCATGGATACGTAGTCTACGCTGTCTAATTCTCCCTCGGTTTGATTAACTCGTAAATAGGCCAGATTGGTATTGCCTACGTCTCCGAGTACTATGTCTGCCACGTCGTCTTCATCTGCATCGAAGGCGAGAATAGTAGAGCCTACGTGCCGCGATCCGGCGCCAGAACCGCCTTTCGATTTCGGGTTTACTACGTTAAAGTCACAAACTTCGCTCAGAATCTCGAAATCCTGTAAAATGCCATTGTCTTCAGATGCTTCCATAAACCTTCCGTAGCATCGGTTTGCAAGCCTTAAAGTGTCAACGCCGCAATTCCCGGTTATTTCCATCGATAAATTTAAGTGCAGTTCAAAGAGAGACCCACCCACACCAAAGGTGAAAATATCGAGATCGCCGTCGCCATCGAAGTCAAAAACTGCTGGTATATCTAAAGATGAACAGTATAAATTCGTTTCAAATGCCGACGATGAAAATTCGTAGGTACTGATCATAAGGCCGGTGTGAAGTTCAAAATTGAGTTCGCCACCCGCTGTGGTAGTATTTTCGTAAACCGAGATTCCGCCACCTTCTGTGCTGTAAGTGAAAATATCTTTTTTTCCATCGCAGTTAAAATCTCGCAAAAGCGCCCATTTAATAAGACTGGGAAATTGCTGCGACCGCACGGGATCGTAATGGTAAACCCTTGCACCATCTTGCATCTCACCCAAAAAGACCAGGATTCGATTACCTGATCGATCGAAAACAAATATATCGTCTTGCTGTCCGTCCTGGTCTGCATCGAAAGTGGAAATTTGCGCGGAGTTGATGCCGCCTGTCCAGGGATTGATCAAAGCCGTCCCGTCAGCGTATTTAACGGGGATATCATTCGAAGGCTCTACCCCAAACTGGCAAAAGGAAACAGCCGGAAGCAGGGTGGATAATAAAATAAAAAGGGGTAATTTTTTGGTCATTTTATTAAAGTTAGAAGTGAAAATAGATAGATTTATTCGGATTGGGAAATTACTCATTTAAATCTATATTTGCGCCTCGATAAAAAAGCGTAATCCAGCACACATGCAAAATAAAGGCGCCATCTGGCTATTTACCATTCTTCTGGCATTAGCCTGTCTATTTCAAATTTCGTTTTCGTTTGTTACTTCATCCTTTGAGAACAAGGCCGAAGAAGAAGCGCAGTACAAAGTTGACTCGGTTCGCTCGGCAGAGGGAGAATTGACTTTGATTGAAGAAGCTGATCTTCTGGAGAAGTACAAAAACGATTTCCTGGCTCGCAATGCCAACGAAGAAATTTACCCCGTTTTCGGATACACCTATCAGGAATCTAAAGCAAAGCAAATCAACCTCGGTCTCGACCTTGCAGGTGGAATGAGCGTAACGCTCGAAGTGTCCATACCCGATTTGATTCTCAACCTGAGCAATAACGTTCGAAACGAAAAGTTGCTTACCGCTATAAGCGAAGCGAAAGAGATGCAGAAATCATCGCAGGATGGTTTTGTTTCGCTTTTTGGACAAGCCTGGCAAGAGAACTTTCCAGACGAGCAAATGGCTACCGTATTTCACAGCCGCGACAACAAGGAGCGGTTTCCACGCGACGCATCCAATAGCGAAATACTCGAGATACTCGAGAGCGAATCAAAGGTAGCGATTAATAATACCGAGAAAATACTCCGAACCCGGATAGACAAGTTTGGGGTAACCCAGCCCACCATTCAAAAGCAGCAGTTTAGCGGACGAATTCTCGTGGAACTTCCCGGAGTTAAAGACAAAGAACGCGTTAGAAAGCAGCTTAAAAGCACGGCAAACCTGGAGTTTTGGAATACCTTCGAAAACTCAGAAGTCCTACCAGCGCTTTTTGAAGCCAATGAAGCACTACGCGAATACTACTACCCCGACTTCGAGTTGGAAACAGATTCCGTGGATGGAGAGGAAACAGAAGATTCTGACGATGCAGACGACGCTGCGGATGATCTTCTCTCTGATGACGATTCGTCTGTAGATACCCTTACCAGTGCCGAAGATACCGATACGTTAACGTCTGATGAAGACGATTTACTCTCCGATGAAGAAGACCTTCTAGCCGGAGACGACGATACAACGGATGTACTCGACATGGAAGAAGAAATGTCGATGGAAGAGCAGCGCAAGCAAACGCCGCTCTTGTACACACTCCTTATTCCCAATATGGATCAGCAAAATCAAATGGGGCAGGGTCCGGTTGTGGGATATGCCGCACTTACTGACACGGCTGATATTAATAGAATGTTGAAAGAAGACGTGGTTCAGGATGTGCTTCCTGTAAACCTTCGTTTGCTTTGGTCGGCTGAGCCCGATGCCAGAAACAACAACCTTATGCGCGAGTGGGACAGGGCACCCGAAACGAACAAATACAAGAAGCGCTAGACCTCGCCAACCTGCTTAAAGCGGGAGCTCTTCCAGCTCCAGCAAATATTGTAGACGAGTCTGTGGTAGGACCAACGCTGGGTCAGCAAAACATCGAAGACGGTTTGATGTCTTTCCTTATCGCCTTCGTAGTGGTGCTTTTCTACATGATTTTTTACTACAAAGGCGCGGGTTGGGTATCTGATATTGCACTTGTTGCCAACCTCTTCTTTTTGATCGGTGCCCTTGCTTCGCTGCAAGCCGCCCTTACGCTTCCCGGTATTGCCGGTATCGTGCTTACCATCGGTATGGCGGTAGATGCAAACGTTCTTATTTACGAGCGCGTGCGCGAAGAGTTGAGAAACGGTCGCGGACTCAAAGCAGCCCTAAAAGAAGGATATCAAAAAGCCTATTCGGCCATTATCGACGCCAACCTTACTACATTGCTCACCGCAATTGTATTGGTTTCGCTGGGTTCGGGGCCGATTAAAGGTTTTGCAACAACCCTGATCATAGGTATTTTTACATCGCTTTTCTCGGCAATTTTTATCACCCGACTCATTTTCGATTCCAGAATTAATAAAACCGGAAAGATGTCTTTCTGGATGGATTGGTCGAAAAATATTCTCACGAAAGCTAAAATCTCCTTTATTCCAAAGAGAAAGATCTCTTACATCATTTCTGCGGCAATTATTTTGATTGGTGTGGGAAGTATGCTGACCCGAGGCTTGAACTTCGGGGTAGACTTTACCGGTGGGCGAACGTACACCGTTAAATTTGATAAACCCGCAGATATTGAGCAGGTGAAATCTACATTGGCCGCGTCTTTTATAGACGAAGAAGGCAATCAGTTGGAACCCGGAGTGAAGACTTTTGGAGCTTCAAACCAGGTGAAGATCACGACCAACTTCCTGGTAAACGACGATGGAAGAGACGCCGATTCTCGTGTTGAAGACGCGCTGAACAGCGGTTTGGATCAGCTAAATGACCCCTACACTATTGTGGAGTCTAGAAAAGTTGATCCGTCTATTTCCGACGATTTTCAAACCAGCTCTACCTCTGCGGTCGTATTCTCACTCATCATCATTTTTGCGTACATCGTTTTCCGATTTAGAAAATGGCAATACGGTGTAGGGGCAATCGTGGCGATGTTTCACGATGTGATCATTGTGCTCGGAATTTATTCCATTCTGTATAACAGGCTGCCTTTCTCGCTAGAGATCGACCAGGCCTTTATTGCGGCGATCTTAACCGTTGTGGGGTATTCTATAAACGACACGGTAATTGTGTTCGACAGAATACGGGAATACCTAAAGGACCACCGCAAAGAAGCGATGGGCTCGGTTATTAATAAAGCATTGAATAGTACCCTGTCTCGTACGATAAATACATCGATGACGACATTTGTGGTATTGCTGATCATTTTCATCTTCGGTGGGGAGTCTATCCGTGGATTTATCTTCGCATTGATGCTCGGTGTAATTGTGGGTACCTACTCATCGCTTTACATCGCTTCGCCCATTGTGAACGACCTTACTGCGAAAACAGGAACTTCACTGGAAGAGCCCGAAGAAGAAAAAGCGTAATATTTAAGAACTATCTTTGAACTATATTGAAAAAGCCTCTCGTTTACGCGGGAGGCTTTTTAACTTTGTACCCGATAATGATAAGCGGACTACTATTATTCGGAATAAGCGGCGGGGAGATATTTCTCATAATGCTCTTTGTTCTGGTATTTTTCGGAGCCGATAAAATACCCGGCATGGCGAGAACCATGGGGCGTACCCTCCGACAGGTGCGCGACGCCACATCCGATATTCAGCGAGATATTCAAAACTCAGCCAATGCGGTAAAAGATCAAATCAAAGACGCCGCAGAGGATAAAGACACGAAAGAGAAGTAAATTCGCCTATGGAGGTCGTTCTGATTTTGGCAGGTCTGGGATTGCTCATTTTTGGTGGCGATTACCT
>JAIVHP010000237.1 GCA_020201045.1 Flavobacteriales bacterium | reverse complement strand
GGTCCAGTCTATTTCGAAAGAGCCTCGAAGGGTTACTTTCCCATCCATGAGCTTGGGGGTGTATATAAAAAATGGAAGAAATCTTTGCTCCACAAACGAAGTTCGAAGCGTATCGCTGGTACGCGCTGTGCTGCGACCGAAGAGCCTTCCAATAACCTGGCCCTGGAAAAAATCGCTTCGCGGAAAATAATTGGAATTTACACCTTGCGAGAAAAAATAAGCGATAAAGGTGAGCTCTTTATCGGATGTTATTGGAATTTCTCTGTTGAAGTATACCAGATCGGAAGCGGAAGTAGTGTCCGTTTCAGCTACTTGCCCCATCGCCGGAAGGCCGATAAGCAGCATGCAGGAATAAAAGATGAGTTTACATCGCATGGTGTGGAGATTTAAAAAAATAAACCCGCTACCCCTTATTTGAGATAGCGGGTTTGTGAATTACTGTCGGAGGTATTTCTGAATGTTTGTGTTTCCATAAGCTCCGCTGGAAGTAGAACCGAATCCACCTTCTAATGTTGGAGGAGTTACTCCTGTCGTTGCGGGATCGGTCACTGCCACTTCGTACCACATAGAGTCTGGTGAAGCTGCGTAAACTTTAAAAATCCCTTCAGAAGTTAAAGAATTTGGATCCGTTTGGTTCAGAACGATGTAATAAATCCCATCTTCGTTTGCATCTTCGGAAACCGAATAATTTCCTAGGAATGTAGATTGCGCATCGTCTGAACTCGAAGTCACTACGTAGGTCTGGTCGCCGTTAAACTGAGCGGTAATCGCTGTTGTCCCGAGACCTGCCAGCACAGGCGAAACATCGTATGCTTCCCATGTTCCAACCAATGGGTTTGACGTTTGAACCGAAGCCGAAGCCGATGCTGCGCTGGTACTTCCATCGCATACGTTTCTCACGTAAAAATCATAGTCTGTATCGCCTTGCAAGCCGGTTACAGTAAAAGGATTAGAGTCGGCATCTACCAGCGTTCCGTCACCCGGAGTAAATCCAGATTCGCCGTATTCAATGCTCCAGCTATCGCCAGTAGAAACCCACGAAAGCGTTACGGTAGTAGAAGATGAGCCGTCAATGAGCACATCTGTTGGTGCGGGGCATGCAGTTGGATTCTGATCGTCGTCTTCGTCATCGTCGTTGCATCCCGTAAAAACGAGACCGAGACTTAAAAGTCCCAAAAAGAAAAATTTAGACATTTTCATGATTACTTGATTTTTGTTGGTTTGTATATATTTCTAATAGTTTCTTCTTGTCGATCTTGCCGGTTGAGTTTAATGGCAGGGCTTCGGGAAAGAAGAAGTATTTTGGTATTTTAAATTTCGCCAGTCTTTCGGCGGCGAATTCTGCTAGCGTCGATTCGTCTGTTGGATCGTCTTTGCGAGTGGTCACAAATGCAGCTCCAGATTCGCCCCATTTTTCGTCGGGCACTCCTACCACTGCTGCTTCGGCTACAGCCGGATGCTCTTGAAGTACTTTTTCAACTTCTCGCGGATACACATTTTCACCACCACTGATGTACATTTCCTTTTTGCGTCCCGCTACATACACGTAGCCTTCCTGATCTATGCGAACCAGGTCGCCCGTTTTAAACCAGGCTCCGAGAAAGTTTTTTTCGTTTGCTTCCGGATTTTGCCAATAGCCGGGGGTAACATTTGGACCTTTGAGATAGAGCTCACCCACTTCATTTGGCGTGCAATCTATTCCCGAGTCATTCACTACACGGTAGTCGATGTAGAAATTAAAAAATCCTATTGATCCGCGTTTTTGCACAGCGTCATCCTGGTGCAAGGATGTCACGTTTGGCCCCACTTCGGTAAGCCCATAGCCCTGACGGATGGGAATGCCCTTCTCGTCCCAGGCTTCAATCACCGGAAGGGGCAGCGCTTCGCCACCTACAATAAAGTACCGCATATTCGGCAGCTTTAGATTGGAGAATCCCTTGGCTTCGCCGAGCATTTTAAGCATAGTGGGAACGGCCATAAAAAGTGTCGATCCGCTTTTCTCG
>JAIVHP010000236.1 GCA_020201045.1 Flavobacteriales bacterium | reverse complement strand
TTACAGCGCTAACCGGTGAATCATCTGTACCGCGGAATACTTGCTGTGCAGCTCCGCTTTCTCCGGTAAGGCGAACCGTCCCTGCAATGGAATACCGATCGAAATCACCGCCGCGGATGCGCATATCGCCACCCACCTGAAGGGTAGCTCCACCATTGGTGAAATTTCCGGTTGAATAATAATCCGTTTCCCACTCCCCTTTCACTTCCACGGCACTGACACCGTTCAATGTAAGAGAACTGTTTGCCTTGACGGAAAGGAAACTCAAACAGCGGATCGGGTTAGCGTTTCCGTTGATGTTTTGAATATTTTCGCCGCTGGTAGAAAGAACCAAATTGTCGTGGGCACCACTATCAAAACTCGCCGTGCCGGAGATGGTCATATCGTTTGTAAAGCTCAGTCCCGCCTCGGGAGCTGCGCTAATTACGGCCGATCCGTCTACAAGTAGATCTCCCAAAACGGAAGTGACTCCGTTTGTTATGGTTTTGGTACCGCTTCCGCGGATTGTAAGATTTCCGTAATTGGAGACGGTGGTGACATCCTGATCGCCGGTACGCTGATAATCGATCAGGGAATTCGCATCAAAGCTGTAGGCACCAGCCGTGCTTCCGAATGTGCCATTGGGTGCAATCAGGCCGTTTGGATTCGTGCAATTGATCAACCCGGTCGAACCGATTACCACATTATCGACATCTCCGGGTATTCCAAAACCATTGTCGTTTAAAACGCCTTCAATTTCAATCCGTCCACTTTCTTCAGAAGCATTGACCACGGGCTTATCAGATTGCAAGTCAACCGTAACTCCCGAAGGTATTAAAAGCCCATTGGAATTAAGTGCTAATGCGCCAGTTCCACCGAGCTCTACGTTGGAAGCTGTCAATCGGATAAGTCCCGATGAAGCCGACTGGGTAATTGTTCCATTTCCGGTTATTCCATTTCTAATTATTTTTTCTCCGCTATTATCCCAGGTCATGCTTCCATCTACCTGAAAAACACCGTTTATAAACGAGTTAGAGCTGGCTCCTGCAACTCCCATGGCCTGCGGGATAGAGAATATTGGAATTGTACTCGCGTCAACGTCTGGAAAATAGGTCTGACCTGATGACTGAAAGGCTGCGGCTCCTGATGTATTCCATTCAAATACGCTTCCATCTGCATAGGACACTTTGCCCGAGCTACCGTTTCCTGCAAGGGCTGATGATATTCCCCCTACCGCTGTTGAAACCCTTAGCGTTCCATCAACCGTTATCCCGATTCCAGAAGATGGAAAAACGGGAACTTCACCCCCATCAAACTCGAGTACGCCATTGGCGTTGATGGTAATGGAACCAACCGACATATCAACCGTTCCTGCATCAATTCTCAAGAGCGCATTTCCTTCAATAATAAGCGTAGGAATCGCGATACCCGTATTTACGAATACATTGTGACCATCCCTTATCAATACTTCTGATGCATTTTCATTTGGCGGGCAGTCGGCGGGTTCCCAGGACGCCCCGGTCGACGATTTCTCCCAGGTTAGTTTATTGGTATAGCTCCCCGAAGTTACAGAACGGTAATACCAGGTCTCATTATCGCAATCATCGGCGGTTAAGTCAAAGGAAAAGTCGTCGATAAAGATGCGCTCGCCAGATGTTTGGCTAAGGCGAACAACGAAATCATTTGCGCCGATACTCACTGGCGTGCCTAGTTCGTGCTCAAAAACCTTCCATTGAGAAGAGTTATCCAGATAGGCGTTATCAATGGTTTCAACTAGGGTAAAGTTCATCCCACCGTTTGTGCTGTATGCCACTTCGTAATTGGGCGTAGGACTAGCATCCCACCTTCTCACTTTAAATCCGAAGGCGTTTATGGTTCCGGAATTGGTGAAGGTGCCCGTCCAAGAAACATTATCCTCTCCCAGGCGCCACGAATATGTGCCGTAGGCATTGGGAAAATCATCTTGAAGACTATTCCCATCCCTACGGGCGGCCCCCCCCGTAAAAATCCAGTCCTGCTCGGTGTACTCGTGGTC
>JAIVHP010000304.1 GCA_020201045.1 Flavobacteriales bacterium | reverse complement strand
ATTCCACAAACCGTGAAGTTTTCTCGGAGGGTATTTCAATAAGTGCCAACTGTTTCTTTACAGCTTTGCTCTCCGATGTGAGTTTTACGGCCAGGTATATAGACTTATCGCGCAGGTAGGGGAAGGCGGGCACATTTCTCAGCATGATCGGAACGAGGAGGGGAGCTACCTGTTCGCGGTAGTACTCTTCTACAAACTCTTCTTGCTTCGAGCTCAGTTTCCACTCGTCTATCAGCACAATATTGTGGTCTTCGAGTTTTCGAATAATCACATCGAAAGTATCGGCGAAGATTTCCTTTTGCCGCAATACTTCCGCCTGAATTTCTTCCAGTACATCCGAAGGCCTCTTGTCGCCCAGGAGTTCTTTCTTTCTACTCACCGCTTTAATGCGCTTCATGGTTGCTACACGCACCCTGAAAAACTCATCGAGGTTATTGGAAAAAATCCCTAAAAACCGAAGGCGTTCTATAAGTGGAACACGTGGGTCTTGCGCTTCCTGCAAAACCCGGTAATTAAATGAGAGCCAGCTCAGCTCTCTGTTTACGGTGCGGTCTTTAAGGCTTATATACATTGGATTGGTATTATTTCAATTCCCCAAATTTATTGGGATAGTCTGAGATAATACCATCCACACCCATATTTATGAGGTTTTGCATTTCGTCGGTTTCATTCACCGTCCACGGGATAAGCTCCATTTTGCGCTCGCGACAGAAAGAAACCAGATTCGGATTTACAAGCGCATAATCGGGGCTGTACACATCGGGAGTAAAACCAAGATCACTTAAGTTTTTTTCTGGGCCCATTTCGTTTTCAACGAGTAGCGCCAGTTTGATGTCCGGGTATTTTTTGTGAATGTATTGCGAGCAGCGGTTTTTGCGCGGGGATCGGTTTCTGTTCCGGAAACCAGGGGTGCTCTTTTTGCCCCACATCGTATTTCTGCGTTTCCGCAAAGGTCATTTGATAGATGGCGTGGTTGCGCTCGTTTTCTTCATCGATTGGCCTACCCGTGCTATCGGTAGAAATTAAATGCGAAAACCAGGGTTCGTGAGAAAGAATTACCTTTTTGTCTTTCGTAATTACCACATCCATTTCGAGTGTGGTAACTCCGAGATCAAGGGCGTGCATAAACCCACGCAGGGTATTCTCGGGGTAGAGTCCGCGGCAGCCGCGGTGTCCCTGAAAATCGATTTGGTCCTTCTTTAGATTGGTCTCGTTCACAGTTTCCTTTTTTTCTACGGGCGCATCGCACCCGGCTAAAAATAACCATAAAGCGAGAGAAAATAGACCGAATAAACGCATTAACCAAATTTTACCTGTTGCAAGTCGCGAGGTAAAAGTAATTTGATTCTGCGAATAAGCTCTTCCATGCGAACGGGTTTTACAACGTAATCTTGTGCGCCGGCACTCATGGCATCTTTATAATCTTGAATACTTCCCCTGCAGGTGAGCATAATTAGCGGTATGTGCTCGGTGTTTGGGTCGCTTCTCAGTGCCTGGCATACTTCCAGTCCGTTTGGCGAGGGCATCATCCAGTCGCTCACTACAATATCGGGAGGGTTTTCTGAGATTGCATTCAGCGCCGCTGCCGAATTGGCGTAAACATCTACATCCATCCCTTCCTTGTTTAGGTTGTACTGAATGAGATCTAAAATATCACTAACATCGTCAATGGCGACTACTCGAATTCGTTTCATACTAAATTTTCTACAAAGGAATGGATAGGCGATAAATCATTCGTTTTTTTAATGTTATGATATTGTTTCTGAGCGATTACAGTTATGTTACCAGAGAATTTTGGAATAGACCTTTTGCGAAAATAGGTATATGACTAAGTCCTCTTGCTGCTAAAGCAAAAGGCCAACTGTAAAAAGAAAGAGTCCTTAAGACGGGATACCGTTCATCTAGTATTTCCGGCTATTCTAAAATGGCATCGAGGGGGTAGATTAGAATCCGGTTTTCCAATCTATCGGCGATTTTATTGCCTGTAATTTGCATTTCCGGCGTAAATGCAAAATCTCCAATTTGGGTTCCGTCCCGGTTTATAAATACCACTTCCGCTTCGTTTTCCAGGCAGGTGATTTCGGGATTTAAGGTGAGCCGCGGCTGAAAAAAGTATTTTTTCCGCACCACATTTATCATTTCAAAATCCGCGTCGAACTCTATTTTTTGATTGGCCGTATTGGCGGTGTAGAAATGATTTGGATTTTCTTTCGACATATTGCGATAGCTGCCTTCTGATTCAACGTAAGCGGGTGGATTTAAGATTTTTGAAAATCCCAATTTTTGGTTTCTGCCCCCAAAGTCATTTACCTTCATTTCTGCGAAATCATTGAGGCTGTATTCAGAAATTTTGCTGTCGGTCGCCACTACAATGGTGGAGTCTTTTACGATGTAATCGCGGACCTGATCATCTTTTTGATCAGCCAGTTTTTTGGCAAACTTCACCTCTCCAATTGATGTTCCCACCTGGATTATACCAGAAAAGCCAAATTTCGTGCTGCCGTCAGCACGCTGTTCCGAACCTCCCTGTATGATGTACACATCTCCCCGATTTACAAAGAGTTTTGGCGATCCGGTATAGTTCAGACATTCCGTACTCCACACGATATTTCCTTCCATATCGTACTTGCGCAATTCGTCTTTGTGAACGGAGTATAAATGATTGTCGTGGTACACATAGGCCGTTTGGAGATTACCTACTGCCGGCGCTGTTGACGATGATGAATAAATCGCGGCAGCAATAAAGGCTCCAAAGAGCCCACCAAGTATACCTGCACCCAGGAAGACTGCACCTGATCCGCGCTTTACCGTCGCCATTTTCTGTTTTTGAAAGAAGTTTTTGCCGTTGAGGAGATTCACATACTGAAGTCCTTCTTCTATGCATACCATTGCCGTGTCAGAAATGAAGTGCGCCCATTCCAAATCAACTTCCTCATTAATGTTTTCTTCCCATATTGATTTGCCAGTATTCACGTCGAGCCCCAAAATTCGCCTATGGGTGCTGTAATAGGGTTTAAAGCTGATGGCGATCTTATCGTTGTTGGCTGAAAACATTACTTGCGACTGACGCTCCCAAATCGATTCACCAGATAGCCAGTGAAAAGCTGTGGAACTCTTGTTTTGATAAAGTATGGGGATGGAGTCTACCAAAAGAAAATTATCATTGCGGTAATTCATGGGCTTTACCCAGCGCACTTTGTCTGCCTCGGTATCATAGGCAAGAAGCTTTCCTTTTTTGGAAGGCTTCCGCTCTGTCCCGGTGTGGGTTTCTATGTACACCATATTCCGGCCTGGATCCACATCGTAGCGTAAAATGCCGGAATTTAATTCAATTAGGTAAGCACCGTCGGCATTAAGAGATACGCCATTCCAGGTTATGCCATCTGTTGTTTTCTGAATCTTTGGTGCTTTTTGGGCTAAACCATTAAAAAATACAAGTAGGCTGATGAAGATGAAAATCTGCTTCAAAATTCTTCGTTTCAGACAAATGTGCGGTTATTTTAGATCATGACCAAGACAACAAATAAAGGGAAGGCCTGCCATTATAGAGGAGATGGTCATAATTGAAAGTCATTAGAACCCTGCATTATCTTAAATTATTGAAAGGGTTTTGTACAAATATGACATCCTAATCAATCTATTCGCATGTTGGCTACAACCGAACAGAAAATTTGTTATATTTTAGCCTAAAATTTATATGATGGACACACCTTTGATTGAAGATCGACAGAGACTTTTAAATAGCGGAATAGCCTACCTGCGTCATATGGGTTATCAGGATATCATGTCTGTTTCTGAGGAATTCAAAGATCCCCGATCCATCTTTACAGAAGCCGACAAGTCTGGCTATGTTCCCGATGTAATCGCTTCTAAATCGCTTTCCACTTTTATTTTTGAGATTGTTGATGAAGCGACTTTTGAAAACATCGAAGAAGTGATGGATAAGTGGAAAATATTTGACGAGTACGCCACTAAGAAAGGTGGGAAACTCTATTTTATCACCTATCACGAAATTGCCGATGAATTGGCCAAAAAATGCGAAGAGATTGGCATGAGTGTTGGCTTTATCAAAATAACCAAGTAGCCTCTGCCTCGCGCTTTATTGTATCGTTGAATCCAATTAAAAAAAGCGAAAATTGACATCATCACCAAACGTAGAAATAACCTGCTACAATTCTGTCGACAGCCCAACCATGCTCGAGGAAGATGCAGTAATTGATTTTTTATTTACCCATTTAGACGAATACGGAGATCCCAAAGAACACATACGAAAAGCCATAGAATACGCCTGCAGTAGCCACCTTGGACGAGGTGGTTTTGTGCTTTCGGCCAAATTGAAAGACAAAATTGTAGGTGCTGTTGTGGTTAATCAAACCGGTATGGAAGGATATATTCCAGAGAATATTCTGGTTTATATCGCCGTTGATGGGAGCGTTCGCGGAAAGGGAATCGGAAAGGCGCTAATGAATAAAGCCCTGGAATTTGCACACGGCGATGTTGCCCTCCACGTAGAACCCGACAATCCGGCTAAAATTCTTTACGAGAAATTGGGATTCACCAATAAATACCTCGAGATGAGGTATACCCGAAAAAAAGACTGAGTCTGCTTATGCTGACAAAGACCCCGATTAGTGAGTTAAGGGAGCGTCTTCATCAATTTCCCGAACTAAGCGAAAATGAAGAGAAAACGGCCGGTTTTATAGCTGATTTTTTCTCCGAACTCAGCTATAAAATTCACAGGGAAGTTGGCTTTCACGGTATTGTAGCATCTAAGAGATACGGGAGTGGAAAAACAATTGCTTTCCGCGCCGAACTCGATGCATTGCCCATAGATGAAGAATCTGAAAGGGCTTATAAATCACAAAATGAAGGTGTAAGCCACTCCTGCGGCCACGATGGCCATATGGCGATCTTGCTCGATTTGGCTCTTCGCTTCGAAAAGACCGAAGAGCTGACCGGTGAAGTGGTATTTATTTTTCAATCGGCCGAGGAAAATGGGCAGGGAGCAGAACAGATGATAGGCCGTGAAGAGCTTGTAAACCTGGAGATTCACAGGTGTTTTGCACTCCATAATATCCCCGGAGAGCCGCTCGGTTCTGTTCATTATAAAACCGGAAGCTTTGCTTGTGCTAGCGTGGGAGTTGATTTGAAAGTTCGCGGAAAATCGAGCCATGCTGCGCATCCCGAATTTGGAATTAATGCCCTATCGATTGCTTCTGAAGGGCTTCAAAAAATTCAAAAGATTCAGGACCAATGTCCCGAAGGCGAATTTACCCTGATTACCCCAATTGCCATGAAATCTGGAAAGCGCGCTTTTGGAACAGTGCCGAGCGATGCAACACTTTTAGTGACCATGCGCGCCGAAAAGTCAGAAATCTTAGAGGGAATGATGGACGAAGTAAAAGCCATCGTGAAAGGCCTGGAAGACCAATACAAGGCCCGGCTGAAGCTGAGCTTTAAAGAGTATTTTCCGGCAACGGTAAATTTTGACGATGAAGGGCTGCTCAAAGAAATATGTGTAGAAAATAAATCCCAGTATGTGGAAATGGATAGACCATTTAGGTGGTCTGAAGACTTCGGATTTTTCCGAAAGTGTTTTCCCATTTTAATGTTTGGGCTGGGCAGTGGCGAATCGCAGCCGCACCTGCACGCAGCCAATTTCGACTTCCCCAATGAAATCATCGAAAACGGGTCGGATATTTTCTATCGGCTCTACAACAGCTACCAATGAAAAATCCCGGCTCCAGAACGCAATCATCATACATAGAATTAGACTCTGCAAGGCTTAGGGAAAATATAGAATTTGTAAAAAACCTGCTAGACGACGGTGTAGAAATATCTGCCGTAGTGAAGGGGAATGCTTACGGGCACGGAATCCACGAGTTCGTGCCACTCGCCGAAGCCGAAGGAATAAAGCATTTTTCGGTATACGGAGTGGAAGAGGCAATCGGCTTTTCGGAAGCGGCAGGCCCGGATTCACAGCTTATGGTTATGGGATATGTCGATGAAGAAAACCTGGCCTGGGTTATAAAAAAGGGATACGAATTCTTTGTTTACGACATCTATCAACTCGAAATAGCATTGAAATTGGCCGAGTATCTCGATATCCCGGCAAAAATTCACGTCGAAATTGAAACCGGTATGAACCGAACCGGCATCAGTCCTGACAAGATTGAAGACACCATTGAGATCATAAAAAAAGCCGGCAACCACTTTGTACTCAGCGGTTGCTGCACGCACTACGCCGGCGCCGAGAGCATTACCAACTACTACCGCATCAAGCGACAGATTATCCGATTCGAAGAAACCGTAAAACACTTCGAGCGCTCAGGCGTTCATTTTAAAAAGAAACACACCGCGTGCTCAGCGGCTCTGGTGAGATATCCCGGTACACAATATGATATGGTACGGGTAGGTATCTTGTTTTATGGGTTTTGGCCCAGTAGAGAGACGTTGATAGATTATATGACCAGAAATAACCTCACATCAGATCCAATTACGTCTATCATTTCATGGAAAACCCTGGTGATGTCGGTGAAAGATGTGGATATTGGAGAGTATATCGGATACGGTACATCATTTCTCACGAATAGACAAACGCGTATTGCAATCATACCCGTGGGCTATGCGCACGGCTACTCGCGAGCCCTTAGTAATCAAGGTAGAGTTTTGGTGCACGGAGAACGCGTAACCGTGATTGGTACCGTAAATATGAATTTAATGATGATTGATGTTACCGAAATTGAAGGAGTAGAACGGGGAGACGAGGTGGTTTTGATCGGTTTTCAGGGGAATAACCGAATTACCGTATCTTCATTTGGAGAAATGAGCTCGCAAATGAATTATGAACTCTTGGCACGCTTGCCCCAGAGCATACCGAGAATAACCATATAACATGGCTTTTATAGAACTAAACAAATCGAAACTCAAAAGAAATTTTGATTTAATAAACGACCGTTTCAAAGAGAAACATATCGATTGGGGTATTGTAACCAAACTTCTTTGCGGAAATAGGAAATACCTTCAGGAAGTGCTCGATTTGGGGATTGAAGAAATTCACGATTCGAGAATCAGCAATTTGCAGGCGGTGAAAGAGCTGAACCCAAAAGTGCAGACTGTTTACATCAAGCCACCGGCAAAAAGGTCGCTAGATAAAATTGTAGAGTTCGCCGATGTTAGCTTTAACACGGAGTTTTACACTATCAATTTATTATCGGAAGAAGCGCAGCGCCAAAATAAAACTCATAAAATCATTATTATGATTGAGTTGGGCGACCTGAGAGAAGGTGTGATGGGAGAAGCTTTCGTAGATTTCTACCGCAAGGTCTTTCAACTACCCAATATAAAGGTAGTGGGAATTGGCTCTAACCTCAATTGTCTCCACGGCGTGATGCCCAGCGAAGATAAATTTATCCAGCTAAGTCTTTACAAGGAATTGATAAAGGCGCATTTCAATGTTGATATCCCATATGTATCGGGCGGTACTTCGGTGGTGCTCTCTATGTTTTACAAAAATAAGTTGCCCGCAGCCGTGAATCACTTCAGAATTGGTGAGACGCTGTTTTTTGGCGCGAATATTGAAGAGAATAGTGTTTTTGAAGGGATGTACGACGATGTATTGAAGCTGAGAGCAGAAGTGATTGAACTTACAGAGAAGCCTTTAATACCAGTGGGAGAGCTTGCGGAAAACCCAAGCGGAGAAAAGTTGGAAGTAGACGAGACACTCTACGGGAAAACAACCCTCAGAGCGATTATCGATCTCGGCTTGCTCGATATTTCTCCCGATTTTCTAATCCCCGACGATAGCGACATCGAGGTAATAGGAGCGAGTTCAGATATGCTTGTTCTCGATTTGGGAAATACGAAACGAGACTACAACGTTGGCGATCTCATCGATTTCAAATTGAAATACATGGGCGCCTTAGGAATAATGAACTCAGATTACATAGAAAAAAGAATTAGAACCACGAAATTATGAAGTACATCAGCACGATAATTTTACTCCTCACTTTAACATGGTCTTTCAACCCCAACAAGGTTGAAGCTCAAGACGACGATTACCAGGAAATATTATTCATGATTATCGATGGCGACCTGGAAAAGGCCGTTTCGAAAACCGAAAAGTACATGAACAAGAGCAAGACGAAGAGAGATCCGGTTCCTTACATCTACTCATCGATGGCTTACTACGAAATTTCCAAACGCGACGAGATGGCCGAAGATTACCCCAGAGCATACCGCGACGCCATCAAAAACGCTTATAAAGCTCGTCGATACGACAGGGAGAACGAGTATTTTCCAAATCACATGGACTATATCAACGAGCTCAAAGCGAGTATTATGAAAGAGGCCAGGTATCATTTTGAGTCAGAAAACTGGAGAAAAAGCACAACCTATGCGAAGTACATCCTGCGAATTGATCCTGGAGATTTAAGTGCGCTTTTGCTCAAAGGAGTTGCGGAGGTAAGAGCCTTATGTGAATGCCATCGCCGGATTGTTTGACGAAGATCCAGAATACGAAGAATTAAAAAATTCCTTCTAAAGGACATTCGATAAATCCAATTGTTTATAAAGTTGAAGGGTGAAAATGAAATCATTTTCGCCCTTGTTTATTTTTGATTTGTGAAGGGATACATCAAATTCTTAAGAGATCATCCAAAATCTGCATTGTTTGGCGTGGTGCTCACATTCACTTCCAGCTTTGGTCAAACATTTTTGATCTCGCTCTATGTGCCTTCCATCCTGGAAGAATTTGAGCTCACCGCCACGGCTTTTGGAAGCATGTACGCCATTGCTACTGTTGTGGCATCTTTTCTACTCATTCGATTCGGTCCCGGAATAGATCGCAAAAAGGTTAAGACCTTCACCGGTAGAGCGGCTCTTTTGCTCGGGGTGTCATCCCTGCTTTTTGCCTTGTCATTTCACGAAGCCAGTCTTGTTCTGGCGCTGATTGGGTTGCGCTTTGCAGGTCAGGGTTTAATGAGCCATATTTCCATGACGGTGATGGCGCGTAGCTTTACGAGAGACCGCGGTAAGGCCATTAGCGTATCTACACTGGGCTATTCCATTGGCGAAATGATTTTCCCCGCTTTGTTGGCTTTTGCCATGGGGCTTATTGGCTGGCGATGGGTAGCCGGTTTATCGGTAGTTGCTGTCGCGGTGATTATGATTCCCATTTTGTACAAGCTGCCTTTGCACCGATTCGATCCCGAAGTGTTTGAAAGAAAGCAGAGCAGCAAGGAATTGGGGGCGTTTTTTCTCCGCCAAATGAAGCTCTTAAAGTTTTGGGTTTTAGCCCCTACTAGTCTGGCCCTGAGTTTTTTGTCAACGGGTTTTTTCTTTTATCAGCTCCTGCTTGCCGAAGATAAGGGTTGGACCATTAAATGGTACACTACAGCTTTTGCCGCTTATGCTATTTCTCGGTTTGTATTTTCCCTTTATGGTGGCATGCTCACCGATCGTTTCTCGGCAATCCGGATATTCCCGTACCACATGATTCCCCTTCTCTTTGGTTTTGTGGGAATCGCCTATTTTGAAGGCGATTGGGTGGCGCCGTTCTACCTGATTTTAACGGGCGTAACCATGGGCAGCCGCGGAACCATCAAGAATGCTGTTTTCGCCGAGCTCTACGATGTCGATAAGATTGGAACCATCAGAAGTTTATTTACTATGATTATGGTCATTAGCACCGCTACCGGACCAATGGTGTTTGGGTATCTTCTCGATAATGGTTTTTCGTTTGAGCAGATTGCTGAAGTGTCGTGGATGGCCATGGCGGTGGTTATTGCAAACAGCTTTTTGATATTTCGGTTTCAACGATAGGCCGGCACGCAGATAATTTCTCAGCTGTGCGAATCGTGATCTTTCTGAAGACCTTAAATTTGAGATGTTTACTCGGAATTGGCCCGGAAAAAATTCGAAGAAGTCGATCTGCTAAAGGATAATAATTGGGATTTCTCCGAAGGATTTCGGGTAGCTCTAAACCCCGAAAGGGGTTGAATATCAATAACCGCAGGTGTAACCTGTGGTTGAAGATCAAAGAGCGATGCAAAACCCCGGAGGGGTTGAATGATTATTAAATACAGTGATTAGGATTTCCCCGAAGGCTTTCGGGGAGGTCCATTGTTAAGGGCAGTAATCGGGATTTCCCCGAAAGCCTTCGGGGAGATCCATTGTTAAGGGCAGTAATCGGGATTTCCCCGAAGGCTTTCGGGGAGATCCACTCCTATCCCGTAGAGGGAATGAAATGCCACAACCTGCTACCGCAGGTTGGCATTCTTATTTTAGCCGGTCCCTACAAGTCGCTTCGCGCCTTGCGTGACGGGCTAAAATAAGAATGCCCAAATTCCGCTCTGCGGAATTTGGGCATTTCATCACTAAGTGGAGCCGGAGGGATTCGAACCCTCGTGCAAGCATGGGACTATCTAGCTTTCTACGTGTGTAGTTCAATCTTGGTTTTCGTCTTTAGGCCGGCATTAAACAACCTACCTAAAGCTTATCTCTAATTCGTTTTCGGATAGCAATCAGAGCTCTTACTAACCTATTTCTGAAATATGATATCCGAGTTGCCACTAAGTCAGAACGGCTTAGCAACAGGATACTCGTTCCGGGTTACTGTTCTTCGCCCTGGAATTAAGCCTTAAAGTCTATTAGACGATTAGGCTGCGAGAGCGTAATTGTTTTCGCCATTTATAGGCTTGGAAATTGATATTTACGAGCAAAAATCCAACGCTCGACACGCTTACCAAACAACCAACTCATGTTGTCGAAACCAGTCGGCCCCAAAAAAAAGAACGTTTCTATCAAACAACAAATTTCAATCCAAAACGATTTAAACCCTCTGTTTGAGCGAATGCGCGAAGATAGCTGACAATAAGGCAGAATCCAAGCAAGTTATTGCTTTTCGATTCGCTCCAACTTTATGGGCCCCAGTTTAATCTTTACCCTCTTGTACTCGGCATCGCTTTTAGCCTCACCCTTTGAAGATGTCTCCAGGTTCATTCGGTTGCCTATCTCAGAAGATAATTTTTTTCCCAGGTATCCCACCAACTCAAAAAAACCTTCCACATCTTCTTCCAAATACTGATTTTCAGTCTCTTTCACTGCGCTTGATGCGGAATCACTTACATTATCATTCACCTGGGCGAAGGAAACGCACGCATAAAAAGTGGTCAAAATGATGAGTCCGGTGGCCTTGCCGGGCATGAATTGGTGTTGTTACTTCCGTGCGACGAATTAAGCGGCTTAAAAGTTACTTTTTTTGTGTAAAATCGCATCATTGGATACTTCAAAAAATATCGGGACTTATAAATGTCTGCAATGCGGACAGAATTCAGGAGATGAAGTAGCCTTTTGCCCCGCTTGTGGCCAAAAGCGCATCCTAGGGAAGGAGACCCTTAAAGACCTTTTGAATAGTTTTTTATCCGATTATCTGGCCTACGATTCTAAACTGGCTCTTTCTTTAAAACCCCTGTTGTTTAAACCGGGTTTTTTACGGTTGAATACCTCGCGGGAAAGCGCACGGGCTATATCACCCCGTTCCGGCTCTACATTTTTATCAGCATTATATTCTTCCTAATCCTGAATTGGCAAAGCGCACCGAGGATGGAAGTAGGCACGGTGATGGGCGACGAGCTGATGTGGGATACTTTTTTCGGAAACTACCTTCCCAAGATTTTCTTTTTATTACTGCCCATATTTGCCCTGCTTACGAGCTGGGTTTTTAAAAGAAAACACCGCGGTTACGTGGCCAACCTGATTTTGGCACTGCATTACCACGGTTTTGTTTTTTTGGTTTTAATCGCCTATCTGCTCGTTAGCAATTTTGTGGTTTCGATGGGGTGGGGAGGCGCAAATGCCATAGCCCTTTCTGCAGTTGGATTTTGGTCTGCCGCGTACCTTTACATTGCATTCAAACGGGTGTATGGCATTTCTCATCGCGCCTTGCTATGGCGGTATCTTTTGCTGTTGATGCTGTATGTTTTTGTGATCCTGGTTGCGGTATTTGTGTTGCTCGCTGCTGTTACTCTTCGCTCCTGAATCCCCGTTTTCTTATCGCCCGAAAAAGGTTAAATTCGCGGACGCCAAAAACGAAGACCACATGATTAAACTGGGAATTATTCGCGAAGGAAAAACACCACCAGATAAACGCGTACCGCTTACTCCTGATCAGTGCAAATTCCTTGTTCAGAAATACCCCGAACTCGATATTGTCGTCCAGCCTAGTAAAATCCGCGCTTTTAGCGATGATGAATACAAACGCGCAGGGTTAAAGATGAACGAAGATTTATCTGATCGCGATATTTTAATGGGAGTGAAGGAAGTTCCCGAAGAAATGCTGATTCCCGAAAAAACCTATGTTTTCTTCTCCCATACCTACAAGAAACAGCCTTATAACCGTGGGCTTCTCCAAACTATTCTCGATAAAAAAATACGACTGATTGACTACGAAGTCCTCACCAACGAAAAAGGTGGAAGACTCATTGGCTTTGGTCGTTATGCCGGTGTGGTGGGATGCTACAACGGTTTGTTGGCGGCGGGTAAAAAACTGGGCTTATACGATCTCAAGCCGGCTCATTTATGCGAAGATCGCAAGGAAGTGGAAGCCGAACTCAAAAAAGTGAAACTTCCCGAAGTATTTAAGGTGGTTCTCACCGGAAAGGGCCGCGTTTCCGGCGGTGCTATTGAGATTTTGCGCTGCATCGATA
>JAIVHP010000235.1 GCA_020201045.1 Flavobacteriales bacterium | reverse complement strand
CTATTATCTATTTTGATAACTGACATTTATCTGATAGCCATACGAAAAAAATAGCGCTTACGCCCGAACTCGTTTCGGGGCTCTGCGAACCTCCGCCATGCGGCGGAGTCCCAGTATCTGCGAAGTACTCTGCGACCCTCCGCAATTCTGCGGAGTCCGAGTATTTGCGTGAAATGCACTACATCTCTACGGTTCACGCCTACGCCGGAGCTCCGCCGCATGGAGGAGGAGCGCTAAGGATGCGCAAACGCTTGAGCTCCGCAGAATTGCGGAGAGACGCGGAGAGACTCGTGCCACAGCGTAATTAAATTTTAGTCATGTTTTAATTCTCGTTGGAAAAAAGAATTAAGAAACCAGGGGCTTTGCAATCTGCGTTAATCATTTAAAAAAATAACGCTGACGCTTGAGCTCTGCCGCATGGCGGGATGGGACGGAGAGCCCCGAAACAAGTTCGGGATTGCTTCGCTTACCCCGAAACGAGTCCGGGATTGCTTCGCTTACCCCGAAACGAGTCCGGGGTTGCTTCGCTTACCAAGAATCGAGTTCGGATTTTCGAAAAATGCTCTTGCATCAACATCAGTAAGTTAGCGATTTAGTTATATGATAGGTCTATACCTTTTCTGATCAATACTTTGCAATCGAAACGAATGGGATGGCTCCCCTTCTTCGAAGCATAAAGCCACTACGACGGTGCTACATATATTTCCCAATTGGACTGTTGCTTCCGGGCGTAAGACAGCTTCGCATTCAAAAGACCGCAAAGAACCTTTACGAGACCTGGAAAAACCGCCGAAATCTCAATAGCATGCAAAGAATACCAGAGTTTGAATTTTGTAGGATTTAAATAAACCATTACTTTGACATCAAACAACCTATGGAATGACCATTTAAGTGAATTTCATAAAACATCAATACGCTATGGCTCAACTAACTCGCTTCTCAAAACTGTTTTTATTATGCGGTTTTGCCTTTTTATCGTTGCAGGGCCAGGGACAACTTTTTAAACCTGTAACTCATCAATCTACTTCTCTATACACCACGGCGCCCGAAAGCGGTGAAACATCATCGCTCACCGTTTTAGATACTTCTCATGTGGATAACAAGGTTGTATTTAATCTCTTTAAAAAATGGAATATTGGTTACGATGCGCAGTGGGAGAACCTGATAACACCCGACGAAGATTGCATGTACGATTCATGGGGATCTGCCGGGATGTGCGCTCCGGCCAATATACCGCAGTGGCTCGGGCCCAAAATTGTTGAAACTGCATCAAACGAATACTCATTTTTTACATCGATTGGAGATACGCTCAATTTCAATTTTGAATTAAACCCCAGCGATTCTTCGCTTTTTTATTCGGAAAACGACGAAACTTATTACCTGATTTACGAAGAATCTGAACTGGAAACACATATTAATTTCACCGATTCGGTAGCAAAATACCGCATCGCCCATCTCGATCCGTCGGGGGAGCCCGTAAACTCAAACCTTCACAATGCGCCCGTGAAAATTGGAAAAGAACTGGGAATGATCGAGTTTTTCCGAATCGATTCCTTTCCGATTCAATTGCAACCCATCCAAATAGCAGGTGATTTAGGTACCGAATCTGGACTTTATAAAATAATGGCCAGTGATATTTTTGATTTTCAAGTGGGTGATGTGTTCCAATACAGATACGTTCAAAACGAATATGCCCCGGGAGTTGGGTACACGACTTACAGCACCAGAACGGTAATTTCTCGAGAAGAAAACGACACAGCTATCGTATACACTTACGATGTAGAAGAAGTGAAACTACAATCGGTTATAGAAAAAATAGACGGCCTTTACGTCAGTTCTACCGATACGATCTTATCAAGCGAGATACTCGAAGAAGTGATAGACAAATCGGAAGTTATGGCTGAATTGCCTTTGCATGAACACGATTCAAACCTGTCTTATGTACATAAAGATGTAAATTACATTGAATCAGACTGCGGAGATAGATGGCAATACGTGTGGCGCAGTTCGGTGTGGTATAGGTG
>JAIVHP010000234.1 GCA_020201045.1 Flavobacteriales bacterium | reverse complement strand
CCTTTCCGGGAGATGAAGTGGTCCAAATCTCACCGCCGTGGTTCTTTACAATGCGCTTGCAGGATGACAGCCCGATGCCGGTGCCTTCAATTTTATCGCTGCCGTGCAAGCGCTCCATAAATTCAAAAATTCTTTCGGCGTGCTCTTGCTCGAACCCTATCCCATTATCGCTAACCGAAATGGCGTAGAAATCTTCTCTTTCTGCTGATTCTACTTTTATAAGCGGCTTTGAATCTGACCGGTACTTTATGGCATTTGAAAATAAATTTTGAAACAGTCTTACCAGTTGAATTTCGCTCCCACTTACTTTTGGAAGCGTTTCGATTTGGTAATCGGCTGCATCACTTTCTTCGGCGGCCGCAAGAGCTTCTCTGGCTTGCTCGCAAACTTCGTTGAGATCAACTAAATCAAAAAGCTCATTCCCTTTATCTACACGGGCGTGGTCTAAAAGGTCGTGCACCATAAGCCGCATGCGCTTCGCGTTTTTTTCTATTAAATCAAAATATTTTTCCGAGCCTTCGGCAATGAGCTTTTTCTTTTTGAGAAGCGATATCATACCCACAAGGGTTCGCAGCGGTGCCTGTAAATCGTGAGAAGCCGTGTGGGCAAAGCGCTCCAAATCTTCGTTGATTTCTCTGAGCCGCCGGGCTTTGTCTTCCGCATCCTTTCGCGCTAAAAGGAGCTCCTTCTCGTAACGCTTCCGATATGTAATATCGATGATGGTGAAGTGATAGTGAATTGATTTCGGATCGCCATCATCCGAACCAATGGCATTGAGCAAAACCGGGATTCTTTTATCGTTGGCTCCTCTTAACTCCAACTGAACTTCGGTAAACCCGCCCTGCATTTGTAGAAGCGGCATAAGGTGGGTTTCAAAGTAAATTTTACCACCCATGGTCAATAAAGCCGGGAATGTTTGCTTTTCAATGACCTCTTCCTTTTCAAACCCCAACCACTGCAAAAGCGTATTATTTGCTTGCAGAATTACCCCGTGGTTATCGATGGATACGAATCCGCAGAGCGCATTTTGGTAGATCTCGTAAGGATCGAGGCTATGGCTTTCCCGATCGCTCAAACCGACTTGCTCAAATATTCGTTTAGAGCTTCTGAAGTTTTCTTGGGAGCTGTGAGATGCGGACAATGACCCGGTATGTCAAACACCTTGATCTCGGCGTTCTGCATCTCCTTTTTTACGTAATTGCCCACTTCCAATGGAGCGATGGCATCGGGATTGCACTGAATGATCAGCGATGGTATGGAGACTTTCCCGAGGTCTTCGCGGTTATCGCCCGTAAAGGTAACTTTAGCAAAATGCTTGGCGATGTCTGGATTCATCTGGCAAAAGCTGTTGTGTAGCTCTTCAGAAACTTCGGGTTGCTCGGTATCTCCGGCAATAACCGGCGTTATAAAGCTAGACCATCCCAGGTAATTGCTCTCCAGGGTTTCTACCAGTTCGTCAATGTCTTTTTTTGAAAACCCACCGTAGTAATCGCCCTGATTAATGTAGCAGGGTGAAGGACCGATAAGCACCAGATTTTTAAACAAATCGGGTCTTTTGTTTGCGGCAAGAACAGCTATCATACAACTCACCGAGTGGGCTACAAAAATCACCTTACTGAGTTGGAGTTCATCCAGTATTTCAATTACATCGTTGGCATATCCGTCCAGTTTCCTGTACTTCTCAAAATCGTAAGCCGATTCATCTGATTGTCCAGAGCCCACGTGGTCGAAAAGGACAATCTTATGAGTCTGTTTGAAATCGGGTGTTAGGTGGCGCCACATGTTTTGATCGCAACCGTAACCGTGGGCAAAGACAAGTGCTTGATCGCCCTCGCCGAGAATTTGAATGTTGTTTCTTTTCTTTATATCGGGCATAAGTTCAAACAAAGTTATTTTTTTTCGCACGCATTCAAAAGGAATCCACTTTCGTCGCATTCAGCGGTCAGGGAAAGCTTTTGGTTCACAGAAACTTTAGTGAATCGTTAAAAATCCCCATAACTATTTCCCATAACCACCGGGCATAAC
>JAIVHP010000461.1 GCA_020201045.1 Flavobacteriales bacterium | reverse complement strand
GGTAGAGCGCGCGCAAGAGCAGTACGATGAAGAGAAGGCGCGAAAGCTTCAAAAGAAAATAGCCAAGAACGAATTCAATTTCGACGATTTTCTCGATCAGATTCAGCAGATCAAGAAAATGGGGAATATGAAGGATCTGATGGGAATGATTCCCGGAATGGGCAAGGCGATGAAAAATCTCGATGTCGATGACGATGCCTTTAAGGGGATTGAAGCGATCATTCACTCCATGACTCCGGAAGAAAGAGCGGACCACAAGATTCTCAACGGTTCGCGACGGAAGCGAATTGCAGGTGGAAGTGGTTCATCTGTTCAGGATGTAAATAAGCTTGTAAAGCAATTTGAAGAGACGCGGAAGATGATGCATATGATGTCGAACAAGAAGAATATGGCAAATTTGATGCAGCAGATGGGTGGAATGAAGGGAATGCCAAAAATGTGAGATGAGCGAAACGACCAAACCCATTATTCTCGACGGAAAGCAAACGGCTAAAGACATTCGCAGCGAAATAGCTGAAACTGTTGCCGGAATGGTAGAACGCGGTGAAAAGGCACCGCATTTAGCCGCGGTATTGGTGGGTAATGACGGTGGCAGCGAAACTTACGTCAATTACAAGGTTAAAGATTGTAAAGAAGTGGGCTTCGGCTCCACATTAATCCGAAAAGCGGATACCATTTCTCAGGAAGAGCTTCTTCAGGTGGTCAAAGACCTGAATGAAAACCCCGAAATAGACGGGTTTATCGTGCAACTCCCACTTCCCAAACACATTGATGAGCAGGAAATTATAAGAGCGATCGACCCCGGAAAAGACGTCGATGGATTTCATCCCGTAAATGTGGGGAATATGGTTTTGGGAATGGACGGATTTCTCTCGGCCACGCCATCCGGAATAGTAGAGCTCTTGAGGCGATACAAGATTGAAACATCGGGTAAACATTGCGTGGTTATTGGTCGCAGTAACATCGTGGGAACCCCCATGAGTATTCTACTTTCCCGTAATACGGAAGTTGGCAATGCAACGGTAACTCTTTGCCACAGCCGCACGAAGAATCTGAAAGAGATCACCCTTCAGGCCGATATTCTTATCCCCGCACTCGGCAAGCCCGGATTTGTGAGCGGCGACATGATCAAAGAAGGAGCGGTAATCGTAGATGTCGGAACCACCCGCGTTCCAGACGATTCCAAAAAATCTGGCTATGCTCTCAAAGGCGATGTGAAATTTGATGAAGCATCTCCAAAAGCATCTGCAATTACTCCCGTTCCTGGCGGAGTAGGCCCGATGACGCGTGTTTCACTCTTGCTCAACACGCTCAAAGCAGGTCGGCTAAAAGCCTGATCTCATTTCAATTTTTTAGCGGTTTAAACGAGCAACCTTTCAGCTCCTACAGCGTATATAATTAGGATGTTAAATTAGTCTAAGATTCATTGATACTGGTCGACTAATTTCGTATCTTCATTAGATGGTGAACCCCTTGTTCGAACTTTGAAAAAGTATTTTTTCCTTTTGCTATGTGTGTTTTTTGGCTGTATCAGCCAAAGTGGTGCGCAGTACGGGCCGATGGGTTTTGGAAATGCCGATGGGTCGGAAGCGCCGGCGGGCTATGAGCAACCGCGGCTTTTGCTTTGGTTAGATGGGAGCGATGTAAATACCACCTCGGGAAATGAAGTTGTACAATGGAACGACCAAAGCGGCAATGATCATCACTTTACCACATCCGCTGCGGCAAACAGGCCAACTTTTCAGGCCACCACAGGTCCAGCCGGAACTCCATGTCTCAGTTTTGACGGAGTAGATGATCGATTGGTCTGTTCAGATTTTGAGTTAGGCTCTGACGCTTTCACGATTTACTACATCATAAAGACCAACGATGGCGATTTCGGTCTATTTAGCTATGGCAATGCGGAGTACGGATCTACCTGGTGGAATAATAGCAACAATACCTTATGGGAGTATAGAGACGGAGGAACAAGCGAAGGCACGAGCGGTTTTGCGAATGGATTTACTTACAACTCAACTGGTGAAGCCGTTATCGGAGATATACCCTTAGTGGGCGGTGGTTATCAAGCAGGTGCTGCTTTCGATGGTCAAATAGCGGAGATCATCATTTGGGAAGGGTTTATGCAACGACCCATCGCCAGAATGATGAGAACCTATTTGTGGACGAAATACGGAGAAACCTCACCGAACAATTTTAGAGAAGGCAACAACGGCTGGGATAAATTTCAGGGTTATCAGAATGGATCTGCCGGAGAGTATTACAATCCGATCGCTGTAGGCCAGGATATGGGAGGTAATCCGGGCTTTCATAATGAATCGCGAATTAAGGGGCTCATCTTGCGCGTAAATGAAGATCCATCGTCAGAATGGACAGGTGGCCGCAGGTATATGTGTGCAGGTTGGGTGCCGGATGCAGGTAATTCAATAGTTTCTACAAATCTACCTTCGGGAGTAGATGCCAGGTGGAGTAGGGTGTGGGAAGTTGGAAGTAGCGATGACGGTAATCAAAGGTTTAGAATTGGTTTTGACTTTGGAGAGGGTATCGAGGGAGAAATACCTCAGGTGGCCGACAATTTTGTTTTGCTCAGAAGAACCGGAAATTCGGGTTCTTTTGGGATTGTTCCTGAGAGTCAATACCTCGAACGTTCTATCGTAGACGATGAGGTTGTTTTTAGGCTAAACGGAAACGATATTGATGACGGAAATAGATTTTATACCATAGGAACAAAGAATGCTTCCATCAGTTCATTAGATGGTTCTGATCTAAGAACCTGGTATGCTTACCAAACAGGTAATTGGAGTAATCCATCCACCTGGACTCTGGACGGAAGTGCGGCTCCTTCGTATGTAAATCCAGGTGGAAATAGTTTACC
>JAIVHP010000053.1:972-8802 GCA_020201045.1 Flavobacteriales bacterium | reverse complement strand
TTTTTCTACTCTTTTCATTCGCTCTGCCCCTGCAAGACCAATCTCAAAAGCTTTTGGAGTAAGTCTTAAATCTGCATTATCCTGCCTGAGCAAAATTCTGTATTCGGCGCGCGAAGTAAACATGCGGTAGGGCTCTTCCGTTCCCTTCGTAATTAAATCGTCAATGAGTACTCCGATATACGCCTCACTTCTGGAGAGGGTGAAAGCCGGTTTTTCCTGAAGTTTTAGCGCGGCATTGATGCCCGCTGTTAATCCCTGGCAAGCCGCTTCTTCATAACCCGTTGTACCATTTATTTGGCCGGCGAAATACAAGTTTTCTACGAGCTTGGTTTCAAGGGTGTGTTTGAGTTGTGTTGGGGGGAAATAATCGTATTCAATGGCGTATCCGGGTCTAAACATCTTGGCTTTTTCCAGACCGGGAATGTGGCGTATAGCATTTAATTGTATTTCTTCGGGAAGACTCGAGCTAAATCCATTGAGGTAAATTTCTACTGTTCTTCTCCCTTCGGGTTCTACAAAAATTTGATGTCGGTCTCTTCCGGCAAAACGGTCTATTTTATCTTCAATGGATGGGCAGTACCTGGGGCCGATAGATTTTATTCGCCCGTTAAACATGGGCGATCGGTCAAAACCTTCGCGGAGAATATCGTGAACGGTAGGGTTGGTATAGGTGATGTGACATGGAATTTGTTCTTCCACGGAGGTGGTACCAGAAAATGAAAATTTACCCGGATGTTCATCTCCTGGTTGCAATTCCATTTTGTCGAAGTCTAAGCTCCTTCCATCCAAACGAGGTGGCGTGCCTGTTTTCATTCTTCCATTTTCAAACCCCAGTTCTACCAACTGTTCAGTTATTCCAAAAGAAGCCTTCTCTCCTGCCCTGCCGCCTCCTAATTGTTTGTCGCCGATATGAATCAAACCATTTAAGAATGTTCCGCTTGTGAGAATGACGGATCTCCCTTTTACTTCAATTCCCAAACTGGTTTTTACTCCGCAAAGTTTACCTTTTTTATCGACAAGCAGAGACTTCACCATATCCTGAAAGAAGTCCAGGTTTGGGGTTTGCTCCAGCATGTAGCGCCATTCTTCGGCGAATTGCATGCGGTCATTTTGCGTTCTTGGGCTCCACATGGCTGGGCCCTTAGATTTATTGAGCATGCGAAACTGGATGGTGCTCCTGTCGCTAACGACAGCAGAATAGCCACCCAGCGCATCTATCTCTCTAATAATCTGACCTTTAGCTATGCCGCCCATAGCAGGGTTACATGACATTTGGCCTATGGTGTTCATATTCATGGTAACCATAAGCGTTTTAGCACCCATATTTGCAGCCGCTGCAGCTGCTTCGTTACCAGCATGTCCACCTCCTACCACAATTACGTCGTACTCCTCTAGCATAGTCGTTTATTCTTCTTTAAAAATCGCGCAAAGATAGGCAATAATCTTCTTTATCAGTCATTTGAGCTTTCTCTTCGGGGCTTTTGTCGCCATATCCGCAGAGGTGAAGAACGCCGTGAATCATCACGCGGTTTAGTTCTTGCTGAAATGTTTGGCTGTAAAGTTCCGCATTTTCTCGCACGCGGTCAATGCTTATGAAAATATCACCCGACACGGTTTCACCTTCTGTGTAGTCAAAAGTGATGATATCTGTGTACGTGTCGTGATGTAAATATCGCTTATTGAGCTCGATCAATTGATCGTCGGTGGTGAATACATAATTAATCGCACCTGCTTTGAAGGAGTGATGAAAAATGCATTTTTCAATCCACTTGGCGAGTTTATTGGGCTGCGAAATGGAGAAATTAGAATGGGTAGAATTAAATTCGATTGTAGCGCTCAATCAGGCCGTAACTTCTATGGGTTTAGAAAGGTTGGAAAAGGCAATTTCAACGATCCTTCCGCCATCCTGAAACTCGAGTTGGTCTGAGAGGTGCTTCATCAAAAATACGCCGCGTCCATTGGGCTTCTCCAGATTTTCGGGAGATGTGGGATCTGGAACATTTTCGTAATCAAACCCCGGGCCTTCGTCTTCGATTCGAAAAAAGAATCGGTCTTCGGAAGCTTCGTATTGGAGGTTGACCTTTTTTTCCGAATCTTGCTTATTGCCGTGATAGATGGCGTTGTTTACGGCTTCTGTAAGGGCGATAAGGATGTTTCCATAGTGCTCTTCCTGCACTTTATATTTCTCGCAAAGCTCGTCGACCAGACGCTCAACAATTGTGATGTTTTCACCCTTTGAGGGGAAGTCTATAGATTCCATTTGAGTTTCTTCTAGCAGTGACATCTAAGGTTAGTTTTCAAAATTAAGAAAATAATCGTTGACTCTGTCCTTGTAATAAGGTTTCAAGTCGGGGGGAACTGTGCGAAGCAATTCTACTTCGCGAGCTTTTCGCCTGTTATACTCTAAATATTGTTCCGGGTTACTGGGTTCGAAAGAATCTGGAGAATTACTTTCTCGCTTCTCGTCGTACTCTCGCTCTCTTTCAGCTTTTTCCGATTCCAATAATCTTGTTAAAATATCTTGTTGGCGTTTGAGCGTTTCTCTGGTTATTTCCTGATTAACCAGGTCTTCTTCGTTTTGCTCCATCTCTTCCGCAATATCTTCCAGCCCTTTGCCTTCGCCTTTGCCCTGTTCGTTGAGTTTTTGGGCCATTTTCTCAATTTCTTTGCGAATAGCAGCTTGTTCGGCGGCCATCTTGGCAATTTCCTTACTCATTCCTTGATCCCCCATTCCTGGCTTACTTCCACCCGGTTTTTTACCTTTTTCCATGGCTTTTTTCATCTCATCGAGTTTCTTGCCCATCTCTTCCTGCATTTTGCTCATTTTCCCTTCGGATGGTTTCTTTCCTTTACCACCTGGTTTTTCGCAATTTCCGGTTCCGGGCATCTCATTGGCCATGGCCATTTGCATTTGCTGAAGGGCTTCATCCAGAAGGAGTGCCAGATTATTATACGAAGTCATTGCGTATTGCTGACGCGACGTAGCTTTTGCCGTTCTGCGTTCGCCGATATCATCCAAAGCCTTTTCAATGCTCTGGTTTATTTGTCCAATCTCTTTGTTTACGATAGATTCTATTTGCGGCACCCTCTTGCTTAGCGCAAACAAGGAGTCTTCCACCATTTTGCTGTCGTCTTCGAGTTTTTTCTGTTTTTGACCCAGCTCAACATAGCGCGGATCGTCTCTTTCCACTTCTTTGAGTTCGTCCATAATTTCTTCCTGATCGAAAGAGAGCTGAACGATATTTTCAAGTAGACTTCTCAAATCTTCCATGTCTTCCTGGGCTTTCTCGGAACTTTGACTTTGCATGGAAGCATTCATTTTGTCTGCCATTTCCTGCATCTCTTCTGATGCATCTTGTTGCGATTCTGAAGCTTTTTTATTCTTGTTTTTCTCGATGTTTTCTTTTGCATCATCCATGCTCTGCTCAATAGACTCTTCCATTTCTTTGGTGTCAGGCATATCATTTGGATCTTGAAGCTCCTCATTGAGCTCTTCCAGCGCCTTCAAGTCTTCTTTAACTTCCTCGAATTGTTTGTCGAGTTCTTCCTGCTTTTCTTTCAATTCTTCTTTAGGCGTATCCTTCTCCCCTGTTTCTTTACTCAGCTCTTCCTGTTTTTTTGCAAGCTCTTCAAGCTTTTCCATTGAGCGCTCAAACTCTTGCTCAAACTCCATTTCCTTGAACAACTCCAGCGTGCGGTCCAGTTCTTTTTCGAGCTCTTCGCTACTCATTTCCATGTTTTCGAGCTCTTCACGAACTTTCTCCTGATCCATTTGCTTCATAAGCTCTTCTAGTTTTTCGTAAAGCTCTTTCATTTCATCGCTCATCAACTCGTCAAACAGCTTTTGTATTTGCTCTTGCTTTTGGATCATCTCCTGGCTTTGCTGCATGTAATTTTCCTGCTGCTTTTGAGACTTCTGCTGTTTCTCTTTAAGCTGATTGACGTTCTTTTCGAGTTCTTTTTGCTTCTTCAGGGCGTCTTCAACCTGCTTTTTATCCTGCCAGGACATTTCATTTTTCTGGAGAAGGTTTTCATTTATTTCGCGGAGCTCTTTCTGAAGTTCAGCAGCTTCTTTCAGGTTTTTCTCGAGGTCTTCTTTTACACTCTTAGAAGACTCTTTTCGCTCTTTATCCAATTCAGAAGTAGTGGGCGCCCTGAAACTCATGGTGCTGCTTTTAGAAGATTTCGCACCATTTACCCCATCATTATCCCAAACTTCAAAATAATAATCTATTTGGTCGCCAGGAATAATTTTGAGCTCGTCGAAATTTTGTGAGAAGTAGAATTCCTGGGCTACAGAAGAACTGATTTTAATTCGCTCTTTCCCCTTTGACTGGAGTCCGTCTTCTCCAGTAACGACATAGTGAAACTCAAGTTTTGTGAGGCCGTAATCGTCGCTGATGGTACCGGCAAAAAACACGCGTTTTTGATTCAGGGAGTCGCGCGCTTCTTCAACGTTTATTCGCGGATGTGCATCCTTTATCACTTTTACGCGGTATCCAATGGTATCTTTTCCTCCAACGATAGAGTTGAGTGCAGCAACGCGGTATTGCAGATCAGTGAAAACTCTCTTTTTATAGGTAAAGCGATTCTTTTCTTCCGGCGCCAAAACAACAGCAGTATCCGGAAACCACAGGCGCATTTCTTCCGCATTTTCAGTTTTATATTTCCACTCTACATAGCTTCCCTCTGGAATTTCAATATTTCCGGAATTATGAAAGGTTTCGTTTTCCTTCTCAAGGTAGTCGGGATAAGCCAACCTTATGTCAAAATTGGCAATCCCCGGTACGGGCAAAACGTTTAAATCGTAATTATCGCTGTAATAACCGTCGGCAAAAAACTGAAAAGAAAGCGGGTTTCTAACGTTGCGAAACGTGTACGAAAAACCGCCCTTTTTATTTGGCTTCATCCGAAATAGCTTTCCGTCTAATTCAATACTCATTTCGTTTGGAACATAGTCGCCGCGGGCTTCCACTTCTAGTGAAAAATTTTCATTCAGGGGCACTTCGAGCTTATCGTTGGTAACTACAAAGTCAAAGGGAGCTTCTGGAATATAGTCTGTGCTGTAGGTTACTATTCGCTTTGTGCTATCGGTAATAATTGCGGGTGAAATAATGAGCAGTAAGGCGCCGAGCAACAGAGAAGGAAGAGCATAGCGCAAATATTTTCTGTTCTCTTTGAAATCAACAGCAGCTCCAAATTCAATGGGTTTCATTTCATTGATGCGTTGGTCTATGCTCGCTTCCAACAAGCTGGTTTCCGATTTTGACTCTACCGCCTGTCGCTTTAGCTGTAAGGTATTCAGTAGTTTGTCGTTTATCTCCGGAAAGTGTTTTCCAATGATTTGAGAAGCTTCTTCGTGCGAAATTGCCTTTCCCAGCTTGAGAAGTCGAGCCGCGGGTGTGGCAATGAATTTTGCAAAAAGCACAACGAAAATAACGACCAACGAAAAGAAAAGAACGGTTCTTACCGGGCTGGAAAATTGACCGTAATACTCCAGAATTGCAGAAATCAAAAATGCGGATAAGCCGATACCCACAAAGTATATCGATCCTTTGATAATCTGATTTTGATAGTATTTTCTGGAAAAGGAATCCAACTTCTCCAGCAATCTCTCATACGTATCTTTCATACCCATTTATATTCTCTCCATACTTTTCACGCAAACAGCTAAGTTAAGAATTGTAGCTGTTAACTGCTACTACAAGCCAAAACATATTTACTGAGGTTTAGCGTGTCTCCTTCACCTGTACTAACGCTTAACCAACCCGAATCAATACACTGAAGTTTAAATTTCTGGCATATTTGACGCATTTCGTCAAGTCCTAATTTGGGAGAGTACGTGTTTAATATCAGTGTTCCGCCTTTATGCAGCAATTGAGATGCCATTTTTACAAGTGGCTCCAGCCCTTCTTCCAGTTTCCATATTTCGCCTTTTTTTCCCCGTCCAAATATGGGCGGATCCATAATAATGAAGTCGTAGCGATTTTTTCGCCGGCCTTCGCGCATTGCGAATTTCATTGCGTCTTCTTCAATCCAGCGTATATTGTCGATGCCGTTTAGATCGGCGTTTTCTCGAGCTACTTTGAGAATAGAGCGCGAAGAATCTACATGGTAAACTTCTGCTCCTGCCTTTGCTGCCACTACACTTGCAGCACCGGTGTAACCAAAAAGGTTGAGCAACCGGGTTCCTTTAGAGACTTTTTCAAAAAGATAATTCCAATGCCGTTGCTGTTCGGGAAAAACACCAAGGTGCTTGAATTTACCAAGACTCAATTGAAGTTTAAGGACCCCCTCGTTCAGTTGAAATTTACAGGTCCAAAATTCTGAAACCCGATTTTTCTCTTTCCAAACTCCAACGCTTTTTGGCTTTTCCAGATAGATTGCCGTAGACTGATTCCAGAGCGTCTCTCGGTTTTTTTGATCTTTTTCAGCCAAAATTTCCGGCCTGTCGAGAATTACATCTCCAAACCGCTCGAGTTTGCGGCCACTGCCGAAATCTAGAAGCTCGTAACTGCGATTTGGTGTCTGCATTCCGCGAAGATACGCAGGCTTTTTGTCTCGTCAATAAGCCTATCTTTGCACCCAAATTTTTTGACTATGTCTCTTGATAAGGTGAGGGTTAGATTTGCCCCCAGTCCAACAGGCCCGTTGCATATGGGCGGCGTTAGAACAGCGCTTTACAATTATTTATTCGCTAAAAAGCACAACGGAGATTTCATTCTTCGAATAGAAGATACCGATCAAACCCGTTATGTAAAAGGCGCAGAAGAATACGTGGTAGAAGCGTTGGAATGGTGCGGCATGAAGGCTGATGAATCGCCAAACGCCGGCGGAAAATTTGCGCCTTACCGACAAAGCGAGCGGAAGGATATGTATCGCGCTTACGCGGATAGGCTTGTAGAAGAAGGAAAGGCGTATTACGCTTTTGATACTCCCGAAGAGCTTAATGCCATGCGCGAAAGAATGAAAAAAGCCAAGGTGGCATCGCCGCAGTACAACGCTATTGTCCGCGAGTCTATGCGCAATTCACTCACCATGAGTACCGATGAAGTAAAGGAGCTCATTGATAAAGGCGAGCCTTATGTTATTCGGTTTAAAATGCCACGCAAGGAAGATGTAAGGGTTCACGACATCATAAGGGGCTGGGTAGTGGTAAATACAAGCCAGCTAGACGATAAGGTTTTGTTTAAAAGCGATGGAATGCCCACGTATCACCTCGCAAATATTGTAGACGACCACAGTATGGAGATATCGCACGTAATACGCGGTGAAGAGTGGCTGCCTTCTGCTCCCTTACACGTGTTGCTTTACGAAGCATTTGGATGGGAAGCGCCAAAGTTTGCGCATCTTCCGCTGTTGCTAAAACCCGATGGTAATGGAAAATTGAGCAAAAGAGATGGCGACAGACTGGGATTCCCCGTTTTTCCATTGGAATGGAAAGACCCGGAGACCGGTGATATCTCCAGCGGTTATCGCGAAAATGGCTATTTTCCGGAAGCCTTTGTAAATATGCTTTCTCTGCTGGGGTGGAATCCGGGAACGCCGCAGGAAATTTTCTCCATGGATGAGCTAATCGAGTCATTTAGCCTGGAACGCGTGGGAAAAGCCGGGGCGAAGTTCGACCCGAATAAAACCAAGTGGTTTAACCAGCAATACCTTCGAAACAAGCCCGATAGTGTTTTGGCGGAAGCCATCGCCCCGCTGGTCAAAGAAAAGGGCTATGACAAGTCTACGGAGTTCCTCGCATCGGTTTGCAGGCTTATGAAAGAGCGGGCATCGTTTATTCCGGAAATTGTAGATAACGGCTTGTATTTGTTCGAAAAACCA
>JAIVHP010000053.1:0-953 GCA_020201045.1 Flavobacteriales bacterium | reverse complement strand
TCGCAAGAAATGGAAGGAAGACACTCCACAGCGGATGGAGAAATTGCTCGAGAGCTTTGAAAAAACAGAATTCCTTTCAGCAGAACTGGAAGCGACTTTCAAAGCCTTTTTGGAACGAGAAGAGCTAGGCATGGGTGCAGTGCTTCCAAACTTGCGACTAATTATTACCGGTCAGGGAATGGGGCCGGGAATGTTTGACATTATGGAACTGCTCGGAAAAGAGGAGAGCCTGGAAAGAATGAAAACGGGAATCGCAAACTTATCGTAGATGGCGCATAAGATTGAAGTAACGGGAATTCACCTTTATGCTTATCACGGCTGCCTTCCAGAAGAAGAGCGAATAGGCGGGAATTATATTGTCGATTTAGTAATCGACACGGATTTTACAAATGCCATCGATACTGATAAGTTGGTCGATACCATTGATTACGTTGCTTTAAACAAGATAGTAGAAGAGGAGATGGCGATCCGGGCGAAGCTCATTGAGCAAGTTGGGGGAAGAATTCTGAAACGTATTAAGGATTTGGACCGTAGAATTACCTGGGCGAGCGTAAAGGTGAGAAAGCTCACACCCCCTATTAACGGGAATGTTGATGAAGTTGCCATTGTTGTAGAAGGCTAGAATTGTCATTTGCGAAGAATTAAAGTGGATTACGTCATCTAAATTTATATTTTTGCCCGTCCCGATAGGGTCGCGTGGCCGAGTGGCTAGGCAGAGGTCTGCAAAACCTCGTACAGCGGTTCGAATCCGCTCGCGACCTCACTAGAAATCCCATCTAAACATTCGTTTAGATGGGATTTTCATTTTAAGAAAGATTTGAATTAAGAGCGAGCGGATGAGAACCGCTCGGTTCGAACGGCGAAGCCCTCACGAGCCACCTTTTAAAAGTTTTTATTTAGGCGAGTAATCCGCTCGCGACCTCAACAAAGTAAACCCTGCTAGATTTTAATTT
>JAIVHP010000303.1 GCA_020201045.1 Flavobacteriales bacterium | reverse complement strand
ATCGTCTATATTGGATGTTAAATCGACGTTTACTGCTGGATCGCTGGAAGTAAAATCAATGCTGATGCAAAAGTCATCGTCGGCACACACTGAGAAGGTGTTGTGATCTAGCGGATACGCCCCGCCGCTAACATTGAGAAAAGAGTTTATATCGGGAGCGGGAGATGGGGTTGGGCATGCGGTAACGATAAAAATAAAATCGTGCGCCACTTTTCCAACGAGAACGCCGTCGCGGTACTCGGAAACTTCAACAACGATATTGAACTTCCCGAGCATTCCCGGCTCCAGATAAATTTGCCCCGTTTGCGGGTCTATCTCGATATTTTCCATCGGCGTCATTCCAGAATACCCGGGGCCATAGTCAACCGGTTCGGGATTAAGGGGAGTGGTAGAACTCTGTGCTTCTACAAATGCATAGCTCAGGCTGTCGTTGTCCGCATCTACAAACCCCAGGTTGTAATACAAAGGGCTTCCCATACAGATATAGGGGAGGTTCACGGTGGTGAGTTGGGGGGATGTATTGCAAGTACCATCGGCATTGTTTAAAAACCCCTCCACATGGATGGTAAAAAGCTCGGGGTTTACAATATTTAAAATCGCTTCATCGCGGTTTTGCTCCGAAACCACAAAGCGCCAGTCATCGCAGGGCTCCAATTCAATGGTAATCTCATAAACACCGAGCTCAACCCCGGGCTGAAAACCGCCATTACAGGTACTGTTTGGCAATTCTGCATCACACAATTGCGATACTTCTTCTGTAGAAACCAGCGGAAAAGATACATACCCTATGGTGTTGCACGACGAGTAGATAAAGACATTGATATTGGGCACCAATTCTGCATCGTTGCAATCGCGGAAAACGTTTGCCGTGAGGATGTATTCGTTGCCACCGATGCATTCGTATTCCACGTTGATTCCCGAGCGGTGACTTCCGCTTGCCAACAATGCGGCGCATATGCCACAAAACAGGAAAAGTGTTTTCAGTTGCAGTATTTTGGGAAGTGAATTCAGAATAGGGATGTTTACAATATCAAAGGACAGCACAAATCTGCCCTTTCCACCATCCGGGCAGATAAATCCATGAACATTTAATTCTTAAAATAGCGCGAACTCAAAAACACCACAATCGGCAGAAAGAGAAGGCTCCAGACACAATCATCAAATTTCGCACTGCAGACCGCAATCAATATTAAGAGAACATTAAATTTGCGCCGATTTTCTCGTCGAAAAAGTAAACCTATAGCTATAAATACATCTTGTTCTTAAAGCCTTTACAAAGTCTGCGGCATAAAATGAATATTGCGAGTTGGCGAGAAGAAGTTAAGGTTAGATTAAATATGGTTCCCACTGCCTGCAGATGGATAAATGCAAGAAATCTAATTCATAGTTTTGCAGTCCGATTAGAAAAACAAAAAATCAAATATCATGAATAGAATTTTACTTCTTTTTGTCAGTATCATGAGTGCTTTCGGAGCCAACGCGCAATGCTCCGAGCTCTTCATTTCCGAGTATGTGGAAGGCTGGGGAAACAACAAGGCGATTGAAATTTACAATCCAACCGAATCGGCAAAAGAACTGTCTAATTACCGGCTCGAAAGATATTCGAACGGAAGTTCGAGTGCGGCTTCAAACCAGCGATTGGTTCTGGAAGGAACGATTGAGCCTTATTCCACTTATGTAGTGGTAATAGACAAAAGAGATCCCGATGGCGAAGGACAGGAGCAGCCGGTTTGGGACGAGCTTCAGGAAAAAGCAGACCTTTTTGCATGCCCCGTTTACGATGAAAACAACACCATGTATTTCAACGGAAATGACGCCATCGTTCTGCGCAATATTTCGGGTGACGGAAACGGCTTTGTGGTTGATGTTTTCGGCCGAATAGGAGAAGACCCCGGAGTGCCAAACCAAGGCGGCGGATGGAACGACGTGGCGCCCGACTTTACCTGGGTAGCTAACGGAGCAACTGCATGGTCTACCGACCACAGCCTTATTCGCAAAGCCGAAGTTGAAATAGGCGACTTCGACGGAGGTAATGCCTTTGATCCGAGTGTAGGATACGATTCCATTCCTCCGGTTATCACTAATGAAGAAGATTTTCTCACGGGAAATTGGGAATCGCTGGGCACTCACGAATGTGTTTGCAATATTGTTTCTACCGACGATAGATCGAAGGAAATTGGTCTGACCATTTATCCAAATCCGGCAAGTTCAAGCGAAGTGCTTCGCGTTTCTGCTGAAGTTGAAATGAACCGATACGAGATTTTCGACATAACCGGAAAAATGGTTTTCCAAAAAAATGTGGGCAATGTGCGCACATTCGAAGTCGGTGTAACCAACTTAAACGCGGGTATCTATCTTCTGAGAAGCTACAGCAATGGCTATGTTTCTACGCAGAAGTTTGTAGTGAACTAAGATCCTATTTTACAGGCTGAAATGAAAAAGGCAATTTGGCTGCTCGTATTTTTTTGCGGGCTGGGTTCGAGTTTATTTGCTCAAGTAAAGGTAAGCGGGCAAGTAAAAGACCAAACTACCAATGAGAATTTACCGGGGGCTTCCGTAATTTACGGCTCCGGGAAAGGGGTTGTAACCGACTTCAATGGATCCTACTCCATCGAGTTACCTGCCGGAGAAGTTTACACCCTCACTTTTTCTTACGTCGGCTACGAAAAAAAAGAAATAGAGCTCGATGCTACCCTGCCAGATGAATTGAAGCTGGATGTAGAATTGAACTCCATCACCCTGCGGGAGGTTCGCGTTATTGCCGATGTTGCCCGCAACCGTGAAACTCCTGTTGCTTATTCCACCGTTTCGCCCAAGCAAATTCAAGAAGAGCTCGGAGCGCAAGACCTGCCCATGATTCTAAATACCACACCCGGTGTTTATGCCACACAGACCGGAGGGGGCGATGGCGATGCCCGCATCAATATCCGCGGTTTCGACCAGCAGAATATCGCGGTAATGATCGATGGTATTCCCGTAAACGACATGCTGAACAGACGGGTGTTTTGGAGTAACTGGTTTGGTTTAGACCAAACCACATCGAGCATACAGGTACAGCGCGGACTGGGCGCTTCTAAACTCGCACTGCCCGCAATTGGCGGCACCTTAAATATTATCACCACCCCGATAGATGGGCAAAAAGGCACAAAAGTAAGGCAGGAAATAGGTAGTGGAAACTACTCCCGTACTTCGTTTATGCACCACACGGGAGTTGATGAAAACGGCTGGGGAATGACGGTTGCCGGCTCTTATAAAAACGGCGATGGACTTGTAGATGCAACCTTTACCGAAGGGTACTATTACTACCTGAAAGTGGGAAAGATCTGGAAAAACCACCGCCTGAGCTTTACGGGTTTTGGCGCTCCACAGCGTCACGGCCAGCGTTCTTTTAAATCTGAAATAGGTGTTCACGATAAAGATTTTGCCCGACAACACGGCGTTGCGGATACTACATTGGCCAATATGCCCGAATACGGCAGATACTATAACCAACACTGGGGGGTTTACGAAGATTACGATATGGTAGGTGTGTCAGACAATCCGCCACCGCCGCCCTTCACCGCATCTGCAGATCGCTACGAAATAACGCGACGCGGAAAGTTGAATACGGTTTACGAACGAGAAAATTTTTACCACAAGCCACAGTTCAACCTTAGGCACATCTGGCAAATTAACAATGATATGAATTTGTCTACTTCCGCTTATTTGTCCATCGGAAGAGGTGGTGGGATAAGTTTGAATAATCGCTCGGGAGTATCAAACAATACCGTAGACGGCAGAATAAACATGCAGGAAATTTACGACCGGAATCTGCAAGCACCCGACAATCCCGCATTCGACTTTTTAAATATCGATACCACCTATTCGTTTACCGAAATTAAAGCCGATAACTTTTTGAGGGTAAACCGAAACGACCACTTTTGGACCGGTGCACTTAGCCAGTTGAATTACACTTTTGATAAATCGCTCACATTTACCGGCGGTATTGACATCAGACATTATGTAGGAAGCCGCTACAGCGAAGTTCACGAGCTTATCGGTGGAGATTACATCGTTGAGAGTTCGAACGATAACGCCAGGCCTTTTCAGGCGAGAAAACCGGGAGATCGCATTTTTCAGGACCGCGAAGCCACCGTTAATTGGGGCGGGGCATTTATCCAGACAGAGTACAAAGAAGGCAACTTAACGGCGGTACTAAACGCAACCGTTTCTACCACTACCATGTGGGTAAAAGACCGGTTTAGAGCGAAGGTGATAAATGTAGATGGAGAAGAGATTGAAGTGGGCTACAATACGTCCGACACCATTAACGATGTTGTTTACGATCGAAACACGCCCGGACTTAAATTTTACGAATCCGAAAAAGTAACCCTACCGGGATACACGGTAAAACTGGGTGCAAATTACAACCTCACAGAGCGCATGAATGTGTTTGCAAATATTGGGCTGATGTCTATTGCACCGGTATTCGACAACGTAGTAGACCGCTCTTCAAATCTTTTTACCGATTACTTTAACGAAGATATCAAAGCCGTAGAGCTGGGCTATCAATATTCGTCGCCTAAGATTTCGGCAAACATTAACGCTTATTACACCATTTGGGGCGACCGGCCGGTGTCGCGATCGATTCAGGTGCCCTATCCCGCAGGTGGTTTTAACGGCGACCCTTCCGAAATTACCCGGGTATTTGTAAGAAGCGTCGACGCCTTGCACCGCGGTGTGGAAATAGATGCCGCATACGTAATCAACAAAAAGTTTAAGGTTCAGGGATTGTTTTCCTACGGACTTTGGGAATGGCAAAACAGCGCTGCTGCCCAGTATACGCAACAAAACACGGTAATAACCGATGAGTTTGGCGATCCGTTGGAATTCAACCTAAACCTGGATGGCATTCGCGTAGGCGATGCCGCTCAGCTTCAAATTGGCGGTAGCTTTGAATACCTGCCAACGCAAAACTCATACATCAGATTGCGGTACCTGCACTTCGGAAACAACTATTCAAATTTTGCCGTGCAGGAAGTTTCTGATGAAGGAAAAAGAGAACAGTCCTGGAGAATTCCCGACTACCAGCTTTTCGATTTACACGCCGGACATGCATTTAGGTTTGATCAAAACGTCGTTCGGTTTGGACTGAGTGTATTCAATGTTTTAGACGTGTTTTACATCACCGACGCGCAAAACAACGACACCTTTACCCGTTTTACCAACACACAAAACAACGATGCCGCTTCTGCTGGTGTATTCCCCGGCTTTGGAAGGCGCTTTAATTTATCGGTTACTGTAGAATTCTAAAAACACCCTAACATGAAAAATATTTACTCCATACTCATTCTGCTGGTTTCGATTTGCGGAAGTCCCGCGCTGGCACAGGTTATCGATATAGACGTTGCGCGCGGAATGGAAATTGACGATGACGTAACCGTAACCGGAGTGGTAACCAATGGCGATGAACTCGGAATTATCCGCTATTTCCAGGACGGAACCGGCGGCCTGGCTGCATACGGCGGCGAAGTAGAAGGCGTAGCGCTCGGCGATTCCATAACCGTACAAGGTGTACTTAAAGACTACAACGGACTCCTGGAGCTAGACCCCATCTTACAGCTCGAAAATCACGGCCCCGCGGTCGTTCAGATTCAGCCGGAAGAAATAGCACCCACTGACATCAGCGAGTCGTACGAAGCAATCCTGGTCGCATTAGAGACTTGTGTGTTTGCAGATGGTGGCGGAACTTTTGCCGGAGGCACAACTTATAATTTTACATCCAACGGCATCCAAAACACCATGTTTGTGCGAAATGGCCACCCCCTTGTTGGCGAATTGATTCCCGTTGGAAGTGTTGATCTTACCGGAATTGTTTCGCAGTTTACATTCACCGGCTTTGGCGGGTACCAGCTGCTTTTGAGAACGCCCGAAGATATTTCAAGCCCCAACCCCATCAATATCATTTCGTCCATTGATATTTCCGATATTACGAGCAGCGGGTTCACACTAAACTGGATTACGGACCTTCCGGCATCCACGGAAGCTTTTTACACAGCAGATATTGACGGTAATAACATCGAAGCTAATTTTATCGGAGAGAACAACGAAACCACTTCGCACAGCTTAACTTTCTCTAACCTCGACGAGGGCGAAGTTTACTTCCTTCGCGCATTTTCGGTAAACCAAGAAGATACCGCTTTAAGCAATGTCTTCGCTGCCGCCACCGCATCAAATACAGACGGAGAAATTCTTGCATATTTCAACGGTGGGGTGGATAATAGCTTTGCCGAGCCCGAAGAAAATATCGCTATATCAACCAATGTACGCGATACTATTGTTGCCTATATCGATCGCGCGCAATCCAGCCTGGATATCGCAGCATACAACATCAATAATCAGGTTGTAGCCACTGCGATAAACGACGCTTTAGACCGCGGCGTAACCATTCGCTACATCGCCGAAGGCGATAATACAAATGTTTCCTTGAGCAGCCTCGATTCGAGTATTCCCGTTCTCTTTCGCGAAAACGCAACCGGCTCTGGAATGCACAACAAATTTATACTTGTAGATTACGATTCAGATCAAGAGAGCTACGTGCTAACGGGGAGCACCAATTTAACCAACAACAACTTATTTACAGATTTAAACAACTTGATTATTCTTCAAGACAGGGCTCTGGCTAAATCCTTCACCATTGAATTTAACGAAATGTGGGGGAGCAGCGGAAGCGAGCCAAACGAACTTGAATCGAAATTTGGAGCGGATAAAATCAACAATACGCCGCGCCAGTTCACCATTGGCGGTAATAAAGTGGAGCTGTACTTTTCTCCTTCCGACGGCACGACAAATGGGATAATCGATGCGTTGGAAACAACAGATGTTTCCATAGACTTTTCGCTTTTGCTGCTCACGCAAGACGCGCTCGCCGATAAGCTCATTGAAAAGTCGGATGACTTTTTTATAGATGTTCGCGGTATGATAAACGATGTAAATTACACAGGGTCTGACTTTCAGGAGCTCCTGGATGCCGGGGTATTTGTAGTTGAGCACACGCCCGAGTATTCACTTCACCACAAATACGCTATTGTAGATCACGCAGATTTACAATCAGATCCGCTTGTAATTACCGGGTCGCATAACTGGTCGGCTTCCGCCGAAACGGTGAATGACGAAAACACCCTTGTCGTTCACGATCCCGCGATTGTAAACCAATTTTTTCAGGAATTTATTTACGAATTCAACCAACTGGTGCTAAGCACGGAAAACAGAGATTTGGTAAATGGACTGAAGGTATTTCCGAATCCCGCAAGAGATTATGCCGAACTGCTTTTCAATTCTACCCAAAGCCAAACAGCGCGCTTGTCGGTAATTGATATGCAGGGAAAGGTTGTGCTTCAGGAAAATTTCAGCACCTACGCCGGAGAAAACAGAATGAAAATTAATATTAGCGCGCTACATCGCGGCGTTTACATCGTATCACTTTCTGGCGATTGGGGTAATGTAAACAAGCGACTGGTGGTAGTGGACTAAATCCAGGAAACCTATCATATAAATAAACCGCTTTATTCTTTTAAATGATTTACGCAGATACTCGGACTCCGCTGGATGGCGGAGGAACAGTGAGCCCCGAAACGAGTTCGGGATTGCTTCGCTTACCCTGGAACGGGTTCAGGATTTCGCGAAATGCTCTTATCACAACATCAGGGAGTTAGCGATTAAGTTATATGATGGGTTATTATGAATTGGCTTAAATAGAAAAAGGTCGGCTTGCGCCGACCTTTTTCACCTTAATCACCAATTAAACCTTATTAATGAAATCCGGTAGTATTACGCCGTTCCATTTACAAGGTTACAAAGTTCATTAC
>JAIVHP010000460.1 GCA_020201045.1 Flavobacteriales bacterium | reverse complement strand
AAAGTTGAATTGTTTGACGCTCGGTGTGCATCAGATTCCAACGACAATTACTCTCTTTATCTCATTCAGGTAGAAGCAGTCGATTGATTTCCCTATTTTCAGCGTTGAATCGGAGAATTCATGTCAGTGAAAAAAATTAGCAAGAAATACGTTTATATTCCGGCTTACTTCATTTTCGTCGCTCTTAGTGTCTTAGGGCTATACACCGTATTAACAAGGCCAGCAACCCATGAAGTAGAACCGGCGAAGGCTTCGGTAGTGACACCGGTTGTACAGAAGCAGGAATCGGCAGTTATGGCTTGTTTTAAAAAGAACAGAAAGCACATGGAGGGCTTGCTCCGAATCGTTCCCTCCGCAGCTTTAAGTGATGTACTTGAAAGATTAGACCAGAAGTGTGAGAAGGAGATCTGTACACAATTCAATGAATTGGCAACGGGAGCTGTAACCTACGAACGCATGGTTCAGTCGATGAACGATCGCGATTGTCTGAATCAGATTTACCGCGAAGCGATTGACTATCACAACGAAGTATTGAGTAAAGAAAGCGTAATTGGAATTTTCTTCGACGAGGGATCCGCTCAATTGTCGGAGACCCATAGATATAAGTTGAAGGTTATTTTGAATACATACCGCGTAAAGGCATCGGAGTACAATCTCCTGGTAATAGGCAGAGCAAGCGCCAGTGGTAATCCAGAATCAAATAAGATGCTATCGCTCCAAAGAGTGCAATCGATTACCAATTACGCAGAAGCGTTGATGAATGGCGAGATGCAAACAGACTACGTCTACTTCGGCGCCGAACAACCACGCTTGAATACAGAACTGGCCGAACTTTATCACATACCTCGCGAAGACTATGCAAACGCCGCAACTTCGCAACGCGACCAGGATTACGAAGTTCGTTTAAACCAGAGCGTTCTGGTGGTGATTTATGAAAAGAAAGAAGATCCATTTCAAATTGATGCGATCGATTAGCCTGGTGTCTGTCCATAGAGTCAAGTGGCTGAGCCAGATAGTTCGGTATCAAGACGCACGAAGTTTTAAAAATCAAGGAGTTGACAATGGTCAATGACTGTTTTTAAAACGAGTGCAACGCAGCTAACGGACTGTATGGACAGACACTAGCCTAGTTGAATAAATCATCGAGTTCATCTGGCTCTTCCGACGGCGGATTTTCCAATTGATCAAATTTCTTCGGCATAAGCTTACGACAATTTGCCAAAATGGGGTCGGTCATCCCAATCTCTACCGCTTTGGATTTTTCTTTTGCCAACATGGACTTATACTTTTCATAAACGGATTCGCAGCAACACGTTTCTTCTTTTCTACCTTCTTTCTGGCAACACCCTTCTTCTAAGAACGGACTTATTGCCGTTTTTGCCCGATCGATACTGTCGCGCATGTGTTCTATTTTTTCAGCGGCGAGCTTGTCAGCTTCTGATTTTGTGTTTTCTGTGGGCTTTTCAGTTTTCAACTCGTCGGTGCCCGATTCCGAAGAAGAATCGGATGAAGGTTCTTCTCCACAGCTAAACATTAATACAGCGAAGAGCAGAACAGCAATATGCGAAATGGAAAGTTTCATGATCTAACGGTTATAAATTAAATTTCCGGGGGTATCGCCCAGAATTCTTTTGGATGTTCTGAAGGAGATAAATAAACTCACCACAACGAGCAAAAGAATGGCCACGAGCACCCACGGACTAATAATATTGAATCTACTCTCTTCATAAATAAAGTGCTCGATAAGGTCGACAATGCCCGCCAGCAAAAATGCAATGAGAATGGCAATGAAGAGAAATACAGAAATAATTTTCAGGTAAATCGTGTTTAGAAAGCTATTGCTCAAACCGAAGGCTTTAAAGGTTCCCAGGTTGGTGCGCACTTTGAACAGGTGAGTTCGCAACAAATTATTGACAAAGAGTATGATACTCAAAACTCCAAAGGCCAGTAGAATTACAGAGATGGTCCATGTAAGGCTACTAACCAGGGCGAAGTTTTCTTTCACTTCTACTTGCCGGGTGTCAATCTCTATTCCGTCTTCGGC
>JAIVHP010000233.1 GCA_020201045.1 Flavobacteriales bacterium | reverse complement strand
AGTTTTGCGCGGCTCTGCCGCGCAAAACTTCCCCGCCCCAAAACACCCCTTTGGCCTGTCATTGGTGTGCGGAGCGAATCTTGTGAAAACAGCCAAAGAGCCTATTTCCTATACGCTTGTTCTGTCTGGCACTTTTTTCACGTCGATTGCCCTTCGAGACCTGGAAAAACGCAATGAATTGAGCGTCTATTTACGTAGCTCTGATCACCTACCCATTGCTCCATTTTATCGCGCAGTCAGTTGCCAAAAACAACATCGCGGCATTGTAGGTTTTGTCAGTATCATACGAACGATTTTTTTCAAACTTGACAACTCATAACTCCCGCCGGCCGACGCTCTGCCATGTGCTTAGGCGGGCAAGCATAACTCCCGCCAGCCGACGCACTGGCCTTTGCTCAGGCGGGCAGGCATAACTCCCGCCGGCCGAATCACAGGCATGCTCAAGGCTCAACTCATAACTCCCGCCGGCCAACGCTCTGCCATGTGCTTAGGCGGGCAAGCATAACTAAATCAATAACTCACACCACCAGTCACTTGAAAATTTTGCCACCTGTTTAGTGATTCGTGCCGTTCATCTAAATTAACGCCGTCTTCTCGCACAAATATTCCAACTTTGCCGCTGTTTAACTACCGGTAAAATATCCGTTAATCCAATTCTATAGAAGTGAGGCTTATTGTATTGTTTTTATTGATCGCATCCACATCTGTGGCCCAGCAAAACGTGTCGCTAAGCGGTTATTTGCGAGACGCGGAATCTGGCGAAGGATTGATTGGAGCGGCTGTTTACATCGACGAAATTAAAGGCGGAACCACGTCTAACGTATATGGCTATTACTCCATTTCGGTTAAGCCGGGTACGTATAATGTCACTTTCTCGTATTTGGTATATAAACCCCAGGAATTGCGCCTTGATCTGGAGCGCGATACCACTTTGCAAATCGAAATGGTACCCGACCGGAAGTCGCTGGAAACGGTAGAAATTAGCGCTGAAAAGGCAAATCAAAACGTTACCAGCCTGGAGACGGGCGTGGAGCGGATGGATATGAAAATGGCCAAGGGCATTCCCCAGTTTATGGGCGAGGTAGATATTATTCGGAGCATCCAACTTCTCCCCGGTGTATCTACGGTGGGCGAAGGGGCAACGGGTTTTAACGTTCGGGGTGGAAATATCGATCAGAATTTGATTCTACTCGATGAAGCTTCCGTTTTCAACTCGTCTCACCTATTTGGCTTTTTCTCGGTTTTTAACGCCGATGCCGTTAAGGATCTTACCCTGTACAAAGGAGGGGTGCCGGCGCGCTACGGCGGTCGGCTGTCTAGCGTGCTCGACGTGCGACAAAAGGAAGGCAATACCAAATCCTTTGGCGGAAACGCGGGAATTGGGCTGGTGTCGAGCAGGCTTATGCTCGAAGGGCCCATTGTAAAAGACCGCATGTCGTTTATGGTCGCCGGACGAAGGTCTTACGGAGATTTATTCTTGCCCCTGGTAAACTCCGATTTTCAGGGTGACCAACTGTTTTTTTACGATGTAAATGCCAAGCTGAATTACGAAATAGACGAAAATAACCGGGTTTTCCTTTCGGGATATATCGGTGCCGACAAATTTAAATTCGGCGATGCATTTGCCTTCTCTTGGGGCAACAGCACGCTCACCGCAAGGTGGAATCACCTTTTTGGACCAAAACTGTTTTCGAACTTTACCGCAGTTTACAGCGATTACAATTACTCGCTCGGCATACCCGAAGGTGCGCAGGCTTTTGATTGGGATGCCGGAATTCAAAACACAACGGTGAAATCTGATTTCACGTTTTTCCCCAACGTCAATAATACCATTCAGTTTGGTGCCAGCGGTACGTTTTACCGGTTTTCGCCCGGAAGGGCAGAAGGAGTGGGAAATGAAACGATTCTCGACGTAATTGAAGTTCAGGAGCAAAACGCTTTTGAAATCGCCGCTTACATCGGAAACGAACAATCTATTACCGACCAGTTTTCGGTGCAGTATGGACTGCGCTACAGCCATTTTTTAAATACCGGAAATCGAAATG
>JAIVHP010000459.1 GCA_020201045.1 Flavobacteriales bacterium | reverse complement strand
ATAGATAGCCCATTGAGCCTGCTTGAGCCACTTTACAGAAGCGACCAGGTTGTCATTACGCCCATCGCTGTTTGGGGTAACCACATTGGGAATTAACAGACGTATGCCCGGGTCTACCCGTAGGGTGTAAAAGGCGGTATCGGCGCAGGATAAATTATCGAACCACGCAACCAGCGCCACTTCGAACGTTCCGGAGTCTGCGAAAGTATAACTCGCGTTTTCTGCCGTAGAAAAGGAAGTTCCGTTTGTAAGCCATTCATACCCGGTGGCCCCGCTGCTTTGGTTTTGAAAAAACACATCTAAGGGCGATTCACCGCCTGGCGGGTTAACGCCAAAACCCGCTTCTGCCGGAGGAATCAAGGGCACTTCTACCGTGCCTTCCCAGGTGCAGCCGTTATTGCCAATAACCGCTACTTCGTGGGTGCCGGCGGACAGGCCGGTGTGTTGCTGCACCTGCGTGGTGGTTCCGTTTACCACGTATGCATTGGCATTTTCATGAAAAATTACAAAACTTCCCGTGGCTTCGGGGCAGGTAGAAGGCTGCACAGAAATAGACGGCTCCGGCTTGGTTTTTACATCTACAAATACGGGGATGGTTTGCGGGCATACGTCTTCATCGTCGCTCCACATACGCACCGAATACCACCTGCTGGTATCGGCATAGCAAAGGGGGTTGCCCACGGCCGTATCCGATAGCCCCGTAGCCGGCGACCAGGCGTAGTGGTCGTACCCCGAAAAGTTCGGTTGAATGGTATCGCCGCGGCAGCGGGTGTAGGTGCGGGGGATATCATCGGTGTCAATAACTTCGCAATCTGGGGTATAGGCAATTGTAAAAGAGGGGTGGGGGTTGGCGCCGCCTGGGTCGGAGCTTCCTTCTCCGCCCGCTACCCTAAAAAAGGAAACAGTTTGTTCGTTTAAATCATCATCGATGTAAGAATTGATCAGCGCAAGGCCATCGGAGCGGTTTACGGTGGCGTTGGCTGTATCGTCGTCCAATCCGGTTAGGGTTTCATTTTCGTAGAAAAAATGACCGCGCACACCAGCCCCACTTAATGGATTGGTGGCATCCGCGCCCCACATAGCGCCCAAATATTCGTCATTTACCAATACGGCCCCTCGATCGATATAAGGTCCAAGACGGTCTGAATGCATGGCCAGGCCAACATCAGTTCCCGGTTTGTAGTTGGGAGTTGGAATCGAGTAATCCTGTCGCTCGTATTGCACCTGATCGGCTGTATAAATACGGACGCATGTCGTGTCAGTAATACTTGGAGATTCATATAAAAAAACGCAATAAATGCTATACCAGCCTGTTCCTAGAATATCTCCACCTTGATATCCATCCATAAATATATATACTGAATCTGATGTCCAATTTAGTAATGGTGTGATATCTTTCGCGTGAACAGCAAATTTGTCATGATGATAAAATAATTCAGGCAATTCGGTGCTAATTTGATTGGATTGGTTCCACAAATCTGATTCTGTGTCAATGATAAATGGAATTTCACTTGGGTCACTATATCGATAAGTAATCGCATATGCCGATTTTAGGGTATAACTCTCATCCCATTTAATTTTGAAATGTCCATTGATTAATCCGAGAGAAGTTCTTCCCGCTGCCGTTACTCCTCCTTCAAAACAATCTTCTAGGAATAAAGTCTGTGCTAAACCTTGCGAATGGAGTAAACCAGTAAGAATAAATAGAAAAAACTGAAGCCTCAAATCAAAAATTGTTAAAAACTACTTGCATCTTTCCTTGCAAATAACGGTTTTTTTTTTTGCAGTTTCGAAGGCGAAACGATAAAATCTCCTTAAAATGACGTACTTATTCAAGAGCCGGCTTTTAGTCGGCCTCCTCTTATTTTTTACTTTTAACAGCTTTGCGCAAAACAATTTCTGGACTTTTCCGGAAGAGGCCTGGGAGCCTGGAGGGGTTAACCCAAATACCCTCCCCACAACGAATTTCTCCTACACCGGCGGACCTTCAGATTTCGTGCACGCGGGCCTGAGAGACCCCTATGGCGAAGAGTTGTTTTTTGTGATGGATGGAGTGC
>JAIVHP010000458.1 GCA_020201045.1 Flavobacteriales bacterium | reverse complement strand
AAAAAATAGCGCTGTCGTTTTTCCTCCGCCGAATGGACGGAGAGTCCCGAAACAAGTTCGGATTTTCGAAAAATGCTCTCGTCTCAACATCAGTAAGTTAGCGATTTAGTTATATGATAGGTTACAAGCAACCTGGAGTCTGATTGCTTCGCTCTGAATAAAGTGTTTATTTTATTACGAACACTGATACTTGAGTGGCTTTGCCGCTCAAGCCGGTTTGATTATTACAGTTATCTTTAAACGACCTTGAGATTCTTCGCTCCGCTACGGAATGACAGCTTCCCTTTTTGGTGGGGAGGGCCATTGGGAGTTTTGCGCGGCAGAGCCGCGCAAAACTCCCAATGGCCCAAAACAACCCTTATACCTGTCATTCCGTAGCGAAGCGAGGAATCTTCTAAAAAGTACCAGAAAGCAGCCAAAAAACCAGCGCTATAAGGGGTAGTCAGACACTAGCTGACGTTTTCCCCCGCCCATCGTCAATAACTTACACACCGAATAAATCGACAAATAAAAATACTTGTTGTATTTTGCCTCTTCAAGAGACAGATTTAGAGTTTAGTTGACACGATGAAAAACCCTTTTCGCAATGGACAGCGGATTCAAGAAAAAATTAGAAAGGCTCTCGAAGAAGATACGGATAGAGAGTGATTTGGCCACAGGACGTGGAAGATTTAAATACCGGTCTTATCCCTTAATTGCAAATCAGGCCATTTACGTGACCACCATGCGCAACCACGAGCTTGTTTACCAACGCAATATTGGCAACCTGCTGGGATACTCCGAGAATGAGTTCACTTACGACTCCCTTTTTTCCGTTATCCACCCCGACGATTACCCCGATGTAAAAAGAATTGTTGGTTCTACCCTTGAAGTATTTGCTACTAAGGGTCTGCCCAGAACTTCCGCATTTTTTCTCACCTACCGCATGCGAAAAAAAGACGGCACTTACATTCACGTGCAGCGCACTTCTGGCGTGTGCAGTTTACAGGCGAATAAAACCCTCCGGGGACACTTTTCTATAATTGAAGACATCTCTTACCAATACCCTTCCGTGGGAGTTCGCTGGCTTTGGTATTTGCCCGGCGAAGATGTTGAAGAACTCCGAAAAGAAATTTCCAACTCAGATTTTGATGAGCTCACCTCGCGTGAGATGGAAGTTCTTTTGCAGCTTCGGCAGGGGAAAACCAGCGAAGATATTGCCCGGGAACTTGAAATTACGGTTTCAACGGTAAATACGCACCGCCAAAACATTATCCTTAAAACAGGAGCTAAAACGACGCTTGAGGCAGTGCAACTTTTCGAACGGAGCAGTCTGGGCTTTCGCTGAACCTTAACCCAAATTGGCTATTTTGATTTTGTACGCCACTGTTAATGGCGGTTATGAAAATCAGTGGTACACTACATATTTTTTCACTGCGGTTTGCGTCTGGGTGCAATTGGTAGCGCTGTATATTTCTTGTGCTTCTTTTATCGGTTTGCTCGGTTTTCTCAGGTGTATTTCCTTTTTGTCGGTGGGTAGCTCCAAAGTTTGGATGCTTTGGGTGTTCATTATTCTTACCACGTTTGTCCAATCGCGATGTATGCCCTTGCCTTTAAGCATGTGCCTTATGGTGTTTACAAGCTGGTAGGCCAGGATGGTTTGGTAAATATGAGCTTCTACGCGGGTGTCGTTCTGGTGGTGTACCGGTCTGATGTTGAGATCTGATTTAAGGCATCTGAATGTGGATTCCACATCTCTGATGGTGTTGTAAATCTGCCAGAGTTCTTTTTCTTTCGGGCGGTCTATATTGGTGCGGATAAAGTACACGCCCTTTGTTTTGTCGTTGCCGGCCTTACTCTTTTTAAGGCTCCAGGTAAGGGCGGTGGCAAGACCGTTTTGTTCAGTCAGACCAATGGTGTACTTCGAAGACACGTGCTTGTTCTTCTCTTTTGATCTGCCAATGCGCTCCCACACTTTGTTTACTTTTTTTGTGCCTCCCTTTTTGTGCAGTGCGGTTTTTATGTTTTCAAGTTCTTCTTCGAAGCGCTTTTTTAGTTTTTCGTCCATTGACGTTTCTTTGGCCTGCTTGGCTTCGCTTTGCACATACATCCAGGTATCGGTGTGTTCTTTAGGCTTGAAAACCCGCAGCTCCACCTTGTTTTTGTCCCTGTCGGTAAGCTGTGTTATGGTAGGCTTTTGCGGATCAGCGGGATACTCTTTCAACCTCTTTCGCGATACGCATACGTATTTGTAGCCTTTGGCTGTGATGGTTTCCAGGTTTTCGTCCGTGGCTATTCCGGCATCTATAACAATGGTTTGTTTTACATCTGCCGGGCTGTAGTTTTCCAGGTCTTCGACCATATCGTTCAGGGTGGTAGTATCGGCCTTGTTGCCTTCGTATATGCGCGAGTGGCGTATGAAGCCCTCCGCGTTGATGACCCCGGTAAAGACCACCAGCGGGCAGTCGCTGCGCTTTTCTTTGCTCCTGCCGTGTTTGGCCAGGCTACTGCCGGCTTTGCGCCCTTCAAAATAGGTGTTGCTGATGTCAAAAATCACCAGCTTGTCTTCCAAATCAAACAGGGTACTGATGCGCTTATACAGAAAGGCATCTATCTGTTCTTTGTGGGCAAAAAGCGTGTCGGTTACCGCGTAGAGTTGCTTGTGGGTGATGGCTTGTTCTATACCAAAACACTCCTGCAAGCCACTATTGGCCTGTAAGATCTGTGCTGTTTTATGCTCCGAACTCGAAAAAATAGCTCTGGCCGCAATGCTTAGAAGCGCTTTGTTGCTTTGCTTCTCAGTGATGCCCAGACTTGAGAAACACTCGCGCAATTGCAATTTATCGAGCACCTGCTTGCACAGATGCTCGGCACCAAAGGATTTTACATCTTTTACTTCCAGACTTTTAATGTCGATGTTGTGGTACTCGGCCTTGGCCGGTGCCGGGGGAATAGAAGCTTCGTTTTTAGAAGAGGTGTCGCCGTATTTTATGAGGTATTTTTCATAGAGTTCATCAGCGAGTGAAATGAGCGCTGTAGGGGTATTTTCGTCTACAGCTTGCTCGCTGAACAGCTCGGTATTGCCATGGATTTTGGCTTTTAGCAACTCCAGAACAATGGAGCGGTTGGTTTTATTTTCAAGCAGCGGGTCGGAGCCGAGGTACAAAATAGCGCGCTGCTTTACTTTTCCGTCTACCCTAATGGTTTGCGCCAGCGTATATTGATAAAATACCTTACTTGTTTTGCTTCGCTGTTTTTTGACTGCTCTGATGTACATGCGGCAAAGATAAGTAAAGTATTTCAAATACACAACCGTACATCACTACAAATGAAGGTCAGAAAACCTACTACTGTTAATCAGTGCTTTAAGAAATTATAAGGGTGAAAATGGCGGAAATCATGATCAGGAGAGCCAAGTTGGGTTAAA
>JAIVHP010000052.1 GCA_020201045.1 Flavobacteriales bacterium | reverse complement strand
TCCCACAGGTTTTTGCCCAGTATATCGTCGGGAGATATATTTAAAATTTCCTGCGCCTGGGAGTTCCAATACGTCACATTCCATTTTCGGTCTACGGCAAAAAAACCATCTCCAATACTTTCCAGAATTGTATTTCGCTCCTTGTAGGACGCGAGGAGTGCGAGTTCGGCTTTTTTTATGGAGTCAATATCTTGTATGCTTCCAAAAACACGGGTACACTTTCCGCGGTCAAACTCCCCTTGTCCCATGCATCTCACCCATTTCAGGTTTCCCCTCATGGTCATTATCTGAACTTCTAAATCGTAGGGCTCTCCATCTTCCACAAGCTTTGATACAGCAGATTCAACCAATGCTTTGTGCGCTTCGGTGTAAACATTAAACCCTTCTGTAAACAGTGGTTTATGGCCAGGTTCGGCCTCGAGAATTTTACAAGTAGTCTCATCACAGTAAATATGCCCCTTCTCGGCATCGGAGATCTTTGCTTCCCAGCTTCCGATTTTTGCCATTCGCAGGGCGCTTTCTACCAAGTGCTCAAGCCGCTTATTCTCGGTAATATCAAATATAGCAGCGTCCCAGATAATGCTTCCATCGTGCATTTTACGCGGTGTACCGTGCCCTTCCACCCATTTTGTAGAACCGTCGCGATTCCGAAGCCGCCATTGACTCGTCCACTTGGATAGCCTGGAGGCAGATTCCGCAATACTCGATTCCATCTGCGGCATATCGCTTTGAAAGACCTGTTCCCAGGCCTTGCTACTATCTTCCATGAGTACTTCCGCATCCAGACCCCAAATAAATTTCGCCCCTTTGCTCACAAAGTCCATCTCATTGGTTCCGTCGGGGTTGAGCTTGTATTGAAAGATGGCTCCGGGGATATTATTTACGGTATTCTGCAATCTGAGTTCAACGGTTTTTCGCTCCTGAATGTCCTGAATACTCCCGTACATACGAGTTGGTTTCCCCTTTGCAGTTTCAACCTTTCCTATCGTGCGAACCCAGCGTTCGTTGCCTTCGGCCGTTACAATTACGGCTTCAAAATCGAACGGAACAGCGCTGTTTATCGATTCTTCAAATGCATTTTTAGCCAGTGCTCTAAAATCTTTCCGGTAAAAGTCGAAAGTGCGTTCCAGATTCACCTGAAACTTGTTGGATACCTCGTGAATTTCGCGCGTCATATCCGACCAGTAATACCTGTTGCGAACCAAATCGTAGTCCCAACCACCAACACGAGAAAGATTCGTGGCTTCGTGCAGGAGTCGTTTCAGCTCTACTTGCTCTGTAATATCTTTGGCTACGCAATAGGCTGCTTCTCCATCATCGACAGATTTAGCCGTCCAGGAAAGCCATATTGTTTTTCCAGATTTGGTTAAGTACCTGTTTTCAATTTGAATAATATCACCAACCACTCCTTCTCCGGCGAAAGCGCGGGCAGTGGCATCTACATCAGCGGGATGAACGAAGTTCAGCACAGGTGTGCTCAGCAGCTCCGACTCTGAATAACCCAAAAGACCGCTCATAGCCGGATTAACTTTGGTGAAGTATCCGCTGTTGTTAGCGACGCATATAATTTCTGGTGCGGCCTCGAAAATATTGTGCAACTGTTCTTCGAGCTGTTTGCGCTGGATTTCGGTACCCAACACGGCTTGAAATGAATTAAAGAAGTCGCGGTAGAACCCCAGGGTATTTTTTGCATCAGATGTGCCGACTACGAAGACACCCAGAACCTTATTGTTGTAGGTAAGCGGAACTCCGAGTACGGATTTTATTTCAGATTTCGCCGCTGCTTCGCGCCTTACAAAACCCTTTCGCTTATCGATCTTGCCCCAAATCAGTGATTCACCCTTTTTCCACACGCACCCCGGTAATCCTTCTCCCTTTTTAAAACTATGAATTGAAGCACTTTCGGCATAAAAAGCCTTTGCTTTTTTGCCTGCACTATGCCGCGCATCCATGTTAATTTGGTTCCGCCTGGGATTGGTTAGCCAAATCTCTGTCAGGTCAAAATCTCCAAATTCGCACAACCTAACGAGCACATCTTCCAGGCAAGGTTTTAGGTTTGGGTGATTATTAAATAGCTGACCCAAATCGCCTAGAAGCTCTTTTTGAATTTCTCTGTTCCTGCGTTCAGTTACATCGCGCTCCAAAGATACCCAATGGGTATACCACCCCATATCGTTAGCCACCGGACTCATTTTGAAATTCACCCAATATTCCTGCCCGTTCTTTTTGTAATTAACGGTAGTCATCTCGCAAGATTCCCACCGCTTCATGGCATCTTTAAGCCTTGCCAATTCGGCCTTATCTGTTTTCGGTCCGTGTAACATTTCTCTTGAACTCCCCACCACTTCATCGGCAGAATAGCCCGTTAACCGCGTGAAAGCTTCATTTACGTAAATTATCTTTGGCATCTGCCCATCTTCGAACTCGGCCTCTGCAATTACTACCGAATCATTGGTGTTGGTTGCAACACTGTTCATCAAAATAGATTTTTGCTCTTCTCGCTTTTGTTCGGTTACATCTTGCACTGTGCCTTCAAAACGAATGAGATATCCACTGCTATCTCGCACCAGCCGTCCCAATTCGTGCACCCATTTTACTTCGCCTTTCGGAGTAATTATGCGGTGATACACATTCAGCTCTTGTTCGCCCTTGCGCGATTTTTCCTGTTCATCTTCAAAACGACGCAGGTCTTCGGGATGAATGGTGGAAGCAAAACGCTCGTAATTCGGTTTGAATTTAGCGGGATTCTGCTCCCAGATATCATAAACTTCGTCAGACCAATTCAATTCATTGGTATCCAGGTCAAGATCCCAGTACCCCAGCTTTGCGATAGATGCAGCAGTCTTGAGTTTCTTTTCAGATTTCATTAATGCGAGCTCGGCTGCGCGCGCGTCGGTTTCGTCGTTTATCAATACCAGCGAAGCTCTGCGCCCGTGAAAGTCTAGCAGGTGCGCCTTAATGCGCACGTGCATTAATTCGCCCGATTTTTTTAAATGCCGCCACAGGTCATTGTGCATTTCACGGTTGTAATTGGAGTAAACGTCTTCGTTAACACTCACTCCTTCAATTCGGCCAATATCTTCTTTGGGGCGTATATCGATGACACTCAAATTCAAGAACTCCTTTCTGCTATAACCGTATAGCATAGAAGCTGCCGAATTACAGTCTATAATTTCTTTGGTTTCAAAATCCCATATAAACATGGGAGCCGGATTGTGCTCAAACAGGTATTTATATTTCTCTTCCGATTGCTTCAAAGCCATCCGAGCGGATATCTTCTCGGTCATATCCGTGTGCGTTCCACTCATTATTAAGGGCTCGCCGTCCGTATCCCACGCTGCAACTCTTCCCCTGTCGTTTACCCAAACGTCGTGTCCATTTTTGTGAATCAGTCGGCAATCGATGTTGTAAAACTTACTTTTCTTATCGAAGCACTCCTGTATTTTAAGATCTGAATATTCCTTGTCGGCGGGGTGCACCAACTTATACCAGGTATCAATATTGATGGGTTCCAACTCGTCGCGGGTATACCCCAGCATTTGCAGGTAACGGTCATTCACTAAAACTTCACCTGTTTTTACATTCCACTCCCAGGTGCCCGCGCGGGTAGCTTCTATGATGTTTTTCAGTCGCTCGGACTCGTCGCTCAACTGATCTTTACTTTTCTCGAGCAATAAGTCTATCACGCACAGGGTACCGAGGGCATGACCGTTCTCGGTTAGCAAGGGAACCCCGGCATAAAAAACAATATTGTTATCGCCAGTTACGGACAAATTGTCTTTAATGCGCTCGTCTATTCTCGCATCTTCGGAAATAAATACGCGGTCTTTTTCCTGAATAGCCGTTGCACAAATAGATTCTTCCAGGGATGTCTCACCTTTTTCGAAACCGCGATGAGACACAAAGTATTGACTATTCGACTTTACGATGCTTACGAGCGCAACAGGAGTTTTACAGATAAAGGACGCCAACTCTGTAATTGCATCGTATTCCGTTGTCGAAAAATCGCCGTTTAAGTGCAATTCGTCGATTTCGCGCAATCTATTCTCGTCGTTGATAATGCTGGTTGGGCTATGCTTCATAACGTCTTCAGAGACCGGCTAAATTAATTTCATTCGTGTTCGAGTCACATATTTCAAGCAATATAGGAACTTGATGTTTTAAAAGGTCATGAATCCCATAAAATTTCCGAAGAAGTTATGCCGGTTTTCGATTCAAGGGTTTTGCATCGAAAACGCTGGAATACGGGGGAAGCACAATTCAATTTCTGCTCGGGCAATCTTTCCATGTTCTCCCCTTTTTATTCGCAATTTCACATAGCTGCTTAAACCCCAATCTTCGATGGAAATGCAAAAACAAAATAGACCTGCTGCCAAGGTGGGTATAGCGTGCTCTGAAAAGATTAATGACGACCGGTTATACGCTACCACCTACTTGCGAAACTGCATTTGCACCACCTTCTCAAGGCCCTTGCGGTAAGGAGTTGGGGTATAAGAAAACGTCTTTTCGAATTCGGCGCTGTTGAAAACGTAGTCTTTATCGTATTGATAGAGCATCTCGTGAATGGAACGCATAATGGGCACAAAAATCCCGAGAAATTTCACCATTCCCTTACTCACCACGCGGTATTTTGGTTTTACACCGAGTACTTGAGCAGCCATTTCCACCCATTCTTTTCCCGTGGGGGGATTCTGAGCCGTAGGCAGATGCCAGGCTTGTCCGTACGCTTCGGGAGAATTACCGAGAAGTGCGGTTGCCCGTCCCGCATCTTCGGTAAACGTAAACGCGTGTTTAACCTTATCATTCACGAGCCAGTTGGCCGTTTTGCCTTCGCTCAGCGGTACCAAAACCAACTCGGTAAGAAGGCTTACATCTTTAACATTGGGGCCGTAAAAGTCTGCACAGCGCGCAATAACAGCTTTTAGGTTTCTGTTTTCCACTGCATCCCAGATCATTTTTACCAATTTGGCGCGTACTACCCCCTTTTTACTCGGTGGATTTACCGGGGAGTCTTCCACAATTGGGTTCAGGTTATCGCCGCTATAGAGGTAAATATTGTCGAAAAAAACCAGCTTGGCGCCCTCTTCCACACAAGCGTCAATCACGTTCTGCATGATCACCGGCCAGGTAGATTCCCATAGTTTGGTTTTGTAGGGTAGTCCGGCAGTTAAGTAAACAATTTCAGAACCCTGGATGGCTCGTCTTGTTTCGTCTGCACGGGTTAGGTCTGCCGGGAATTTCTGGTCGTCGGGGTTTACCTTTTGGGGCGTTCGGCTTACCAGCCTGATATCGTTCGTGTAGTGGGTTAGTGCTCTCGCCAGTTCGTTTCCAATTGCACCGCCGGCACCGAGAATGGTCTGCATGGGTTAGGGTTTATTTCAGGTCAAATTTAAACACCATCAGCTAATACGCATAGGAATTCGTGATGAACGGTTGGTGGTAGATTTGGGCGACGCGGTATTTATTCCCACCCCAGGTCTTTTCTAAATGCTGAAATCTCCATGAGGAGCTCTTTTCGATCTGGAAGGCTCAAGTCGCGTTCGACAAGTTTTTCGCCAGTTTCAAGCAACTGCCTGGCGCGCTGGGGATCTTCTTCCATGTAATACTCACACAGCGACAGGTGAAAGCCAAAAAATTCGGGATAAAAATGTACCCCGTAGTCGTAAAGTGCTTTGGCATGATTGTCATAGCCGCTATTGGCATAACGCGAAGCCATTCCATTTATCTCAGCAATCTCCAGCGGATACTCAACCCCTCCAAGTTTCGCAGCCGCGATAATACTTGCCATTTCCACTTCTACTTCAGATGGAGTGTTTACCAGAGCGTAGTTTTCATCTACCTGCGCAATGTCCATAAACCGCGTGCTAAAAGGCAGAAACAGGGATGAAAAAAAATGGGGTGTAGCGATAATCGGCACCGCATTATGTGTCGCGTTTTCTGCCCGGTATGAATGGATCTGACGAAAGAACTCAGGGTGCGCTTTTGCAACATTTTCAAATTCAGATCGATGGTGGTGATCCTTGACCCGATTGCTGCTTCCCACGGATATAAAAAGTTCTGTGGGCTTCGCTTGCGGTTCATTTTCCAGAGCCGATACCAGAGCACCCAACTTATCGAGTGGAGAGTGTGAAAATACGGCACTGTAGAATTCAGGCGCTTTTAAATACGAGTACAGCGCAAAAGACGCGGAAAAAGAATGACCAATTAGCAGCCTGAACTCGCCCGGGCTATACTCCATTATAGCATCTTGCACTTCTTCGGTCAGAAAGGTATGCAGGGGCATAACCGCTCCGTCTATATCCTTTATGCCACACTCTTTTACCCGGTCTATTAGGGGAATTTCTACAACAATAAATTGCGGTATTTCATGCGTGTATTCCAGGTATCGTATGTCGGAATAAATGGGTTCGGCAAACCAATCGTGCTGGGCATCCAGCACATACACAACCGGAAACTCGACTTCGCCAGAGCTGAAACGGTGAAATTCAGGTAGGGTGATGTAAATACTGCGTTCCTGCTCAAAGGCCTGGCTGTAAAATGTAAGGGTATCGCGCTGTTGCCCCATCGCAATCAAGCTCGTGCTCAACCCCACTAATGCGCAAAGAAAACGTTTCGTATTGGACATGTGTTGGAGAAAATCTTCTGCGTTCGATGTCGAAAATATTCATTTATTTGATTCACAGCGCAGTTTAAGCGGAATATGTTTGGATTTTGGAATTGGAAAGTCAAGCCACGGATACGAAAAAGGAAACGCAAAATCACACCTATCGGAAGGTGTGCATATCAAGTTAAACATAATCAATTAGTTATAAAGGAATTGGCGCTAATTTTCATTCAACAATAAATCAAAATAAATCACGCACCTTTCAAAATTTAATCGGTCAGCTGATGTATCTTTACTGCTTAGAAAGTCAAAAAAAAGCCTTTCTGTCCGGGCGTATTTTACACCGGTCGACCCAAAAATTTTGGACAATGTCAAAAGAAAAAAGCGTTCAGAAAAACTCGCCCAAAAAGGCAGCTGAAAAGACGCTCATGCAAAAGCGAGCGGCTAAAAAAGCCAAAGCAGCAGCTAAGAGCAAATACGATTAAGGTTAATAGTCCAGAATTGGACATGGCTCTTCGCAAAAAACGGAGAGCTTTTTTTTGCGCTAATTTCGGGGTGGTATTCGGTGCAAATAGGTTCAGGAGGTAAAAACAATTCTACCTTTGCCAGCGAAAATCAAACCTATGTCTTTCGCATTTTCTCAGCGCCTTTCCACCACCTTAAACCTCCCCAAAAATCAAATAGAAAACACCTTGCGTCTTTTTGACGACGGTGCGACGATTCCTTTTATCGCGCGCTACCGCCAGGAGCAAACGGGTGGATTAGACGAGCTGGAAATTGAAGCCATCCGGAGCGAAAATCACAAGCTTCAGGAACTCGCAAAACGGCGCGAATTCATTCTTTCTTCCATTGACGAACAGGGAGCTTTAACCGATGAGCTTCGCCAAAATATCCTATCGAGCTGGTCATTAGCCGAACTAGACGACCTTTACCTTCCCTACAAGTCAAAGCGCAAAACCAAGGCAACAGCAGCGCGCGAAAAAGGGCTTGAACCGCTGGCGGCAGCGTTGATGAAGCAAGACATATCAAACGTAAACCAGTTGGCACAGCGCTTTGTGAAAGGCGACATAAGTTCATTGGAAGAAGCATTGGAAGGTGCCAGACACATCATGGCCGAATGGGTTAATGAGCGTCAGAGCGCACGCGACCGCATCCGCAGGCTATTCGACAGAAAAGCGGTTATCACTTCAAAATTGGTAAAATCTAAAGAAGATAAAGCTTCGGGATACCGGAATTACTTCGACTTTTCTGAACCGCTGAAACGCATTCCGAGTCACCGGCTTTTAGCCATGCGGCGGGGCGAAAAAGAAGGCTTTTTGCGCGTGAATATAAACCCGCCCGAAGAAGATGCCCTTGAAGAATTGAACCGCATTTTTGTCCGTGGCCATAATCGGGCGGCGCAGCTTGTAGAACTGGCGGTAAAAGACGGCTATAAAAGGTTGCTCAAGCCTTCTCTGGAAACGGAGTTTGCCAACGCCAGCAAAGAAAAAGCCGATGCAGATGCCATCCGGGTTTTTACAGGTAATTTGCGACAGCTTCTCCTCACCCCGCCCATCGGGCAAAAAAGGACGCTGGCCATTGATCCGGGTTTTAAAAGCGGATGCAAAGTGGTTTGTCTCGACGAGCACGGGCAATTGCTTCACAACGAAAACATTTATCCCCATCCGCCACAGCGCGAACACGGCAAGGCTGCGGCCAAGATCAATCAATTGGTAGAAGCTTACAAGCTGGAAGTTGTGGCAATCGGGAATGGAACTGCGGGCCGGGAAACCGAAGATTTCATCCGCCGAAAGGTGATTTTCAATAAATCCGTAGATGTTTTTATGGTAAACGAAGCAGGAGCGTCGGTTTACTCCGCATCGGCAATTGCGCGAAAAGAGTTTCCCGACTACGATGTAACAGTGCGCGGTGCTGTGAGCATTGGGCGGAGGCTGATGGACCCGCTGGCCGAGTTGGTAAAAATAGATCCCAAGAGCATAGGTGTTGGGCAATACCAGCACGATGTAGACCAAAACAAGTTGAAGGAATCTCTCGATCAAACCGTAGTAAGTGTTGTAAACCAGGTGGGCGTAGAACTAAATACCGCGAGTGCACACTTGTTGCAATACGTCTCTGGCCTGGGGCCAAAGCTCGCTGAAAGTATCGTGGCCTTTCGGAAAGAACGCGGCGGCTTTAAAGACCGCGACGCTCTTCAAAAAGTTCCCGGACTTGGACCGAAAGCTTTTGAGCAGTCGGCAGGGTTTTTACGCATCGCAAATGCAAAAAACCCGCTTGATAATTCTGCAGTACACCCCGAGTCATACGGGGCAGTGCAAAAAATTTCCCGTCACATCAATATCTCAATCCCCGATATGGTGGGCAACAAAAAGGTTTTGGATTCAATAGACTTCTCCCGGTACATCACGGAAAAAACAGGATTACCAACCTTACAAAACATTATTTCGGAACTCGGCAAATTCGGTCGCGACCCGCGTGGGAAAGCAAAAATCTTTGAGTTCGATTCGCGGCTGCGGAAAATAGAAGACCTGAAAGAAGGTATGACTGTTCCGGGCATCGTTACCAACATCACCAATTTTGGCGCCTTTGTGGATATTGGTGTAAAACAAGACGGGCTTGTCCACGTGAGCGAAATGGCCGACCGATTTGTTAGCGACCCCAACGAAGTCGTGGTGCTTCAACAACCACTACAGGTGCGTGTGGTGAGTGTAGATATTGAGCGCAAACGGATTCAGCTTTCGCTGAAATCAAGTACTTAGAGTTTACAACTGGTCAAACGGCTAAGTCAGAAAGTTCAATTTACACATCCCCGCGGGGTACGGGCTTGCTAAGAGATAGGTAGTCAATACCAAGATTCAATCATAGGTCTTCTATAATTTATGGAATTTAACCTGTGGTTCCGGCGATTTTTTTGTCGCTTTGGTTCAGGCAGCAATAGGTTCTCCCTTTGGCCGTGTATTTGGCCTCTCTTGGCTTTTACACTAGCTGGAAAGTTTATTTTCCATAGGGATGATAGACTGACGAAAATTTCTGTAAAGAATTCAAATAATGAATGTTTTAGTGTGAGTGATTTCGAAGAATAGTAATTTCATAGATTCCATCCACCCCCGACTCGTTCCTCGTCACCCCCGCCAGCGGGGGATATCCTGCAAAACCCTTCACTCGAAAATGTGATATTAATCTGGAATAAGAGAAAGCAGGAGAAATTTGGATGGTGGATATCCCTCGCTGGCCTAAGGTAGGGCCACGTCTGCCAAAGGCTGATGGATTCTGCAGACCGCAAGGGATGCTGAAGACGGGGGCCGTGCCCGCCGGAGGCTGGTGGATAGCCTTCATTTATTTAATTCTACATAGATTCAACCAGATAATTTGCAATTATAGATACCTTCCTAAAGCCTTAGGCGAAGAAGCGTATAGCGCACCCATTTGACTCTCTGGACAGAAGCTACCAAGGCTCAAGCGCTTAACCCAACCCCTCAATTCTCGTTCAAGTCCGAATCGCGTTTAAAAACATAGCGGGTAATAAAAAGTCCAGTGCTTTTATCAGCAGAGTACACCCCGGGAGTGGCAGTTACGAGCTCCCATCCTTTACTCGTCATATCGGCCAGCATCATGGAGATCATTTGGTCGTTTTCGGTGATGTTACCGAAATTTATTCCCACAATGCTGAAATAGTTTTTCATTTTCACTTCCTGCGACTTCCCCTTGTCGTCGGTTTGAATCATTCTGGAGCGTCCCAGTCCGCCGGGAACAACAGATTCAATGGTAGTTACAATTTTGTACTCCTGAGCCGTTACAGCAGTTGTGCAGATAAAAAAGGCAATGGCGAATAATAATTTTTTCATTTTGTATTTTTTTGAATGGGGCAAGGATATCAAAAATAACCGGACCGAATGGATTTGGCGGCAATTAGATTTCGAGATAACCGGAATTGTCTTGTAACACAGGGAAATTGGTAATTAAAAAATTCAGGAATAGCGATATATTTACCCCTTATGTCTCGATATAACTTCCGCATCACCGAAAGGTTCGTCTTCTTTTTGGAGCGCCAATTTGTAAAAGGGGCGCACTACCAGCTACTATTCGTCGCTGCATTAATAGGTTTAATATCCATTGTGGGTGGCATATTGGTATGGCCCACAGGCCAGCCCAGGGAGTCTCTGGCCGAATCTATTTGGTGGGCCTTTCTGCGCCTTTCCGATCCCGGTTACCTCGGCGATGATGAAGGGCTATGGAGACGGTTCATTTCCACCATTGTTACTGTTTTGGGATATGTGGTTTTTCTGGGTTCTCTCGTGGCGATCATCACCACCTGGATGAACCGCAAAATCAAAAATCTGGAGCAGGGACTTACACCGGTGGCCGCGAAAAACCACGTACTGTCCATGAACTGCGCAAAAGCAGAACTCCGGTACCGCAGGCAATTTATGACAAGGTCTTTAAAAAAGACTGGGTGGTGTACGCCAAACAGCAGTTCCACACCCCAAAATATGTGGTGGAATATCTGGGGCGTTACACGCACCCCGTTAGAAATCATGCACCGATGCTAGAAATAACATTTCTAACGGGGCGCATAAGATCGCCATCAGCAACTACCGAATCAAGCAGATTGATAAGGCAACCGGCCAGGTATCTTTCACCGCAAAAAACTACAAGAAAGGCGGTAAGAAAGAAGTCTTGAAACTCTCGGCCCGATAGTTCACACGTCGATTTTCGTTGCACGTTCTTCCCAAAGGATTTACCCGAATAAGGCATTACGGCATCCTGAGCAGCGGCTGGAAAAAAGAGAGATTACCAGCGCTGCAAAAGTCATTAGCCACAGTTCCCATCCCCAAAATTGAAGAGAAGAGCCCACTGCTGCATGGCAGGTGCCCGAGCTGCAAAAAAGGAAGACTGGTTGCCGTTATGACTTTTGGGCAACGCGGACCTCCGTACGGCTGGAAGGAGTTGATAAAATATGAATGCCAAACATGAAAAAACTTGCTCGTGCGAGATGGGCGAGTCATGCCTTAAAGTCACGCGT